>CAZBSX010000206.1:0-3389 GCA_964494305.1 uncultured Legionella sp.
TTTTGCGCCACGCCAGGCATAAATCGATTGGTCATCATCGCCCACCGCAGTAAACCGGGCGCGATCGCCTACCAAGGCACTCAAGAGTTGGTATTGGCTACTATTAGAGTCTTGGTATTCATCGACTAAGATATGTCGGAATTTTTGCTGCCAAAATGCTAAAATTTCGGTGTTATTACGGAGTAACCACACGGGTAAAGCAATTAAATCATCGAAATCTACGCTGTTATATGCGCGTAACGTCGTTTGATACTGCTGATAGACTTGTTTGGCTTCAAGATGAGGTCCAGACGAGGGGAGATCTTCTGGCAATAATAGGTCTGATTTCCAAGCAGAAATTTGTTGTTGAATGTGTTCTAAACCTGCGTGATCTTGCCCCAGATTGGTTGAGACTAGGCTACGCAAGACTTGTAAACAATCTTCTTGATCAAAGATAGAAAAATGCGCAGTGAGTCCGCAATGCGATGCGGCTCGTTTCAAAATCGTATGACCCAGCGCATGAAAGGTGGTAATCATGATACCACGGCGTTGTTGACTTGGAATTAAGGCGTGCAGGCGGTGTTTCATTTCGCGCGCGGCTTTATTCGTGAACGTGACAGCACAAATACTGGCCGCCGAATACTGACAGTGTTCGATTAAATGCGCTATTTTTTCTGTAATAACTCGCGTTTTGCCACTTCCAGCGCCGGCTAATACTAGGAGCGGACCTTCGATGTAACGTACAGCAGCTAACTGTTGAGTATTTAACATCTATACAGTGTCTAGACTGATTTCAGGTTCGGGGTATGGCGTAAACCCGGCCATTTCGGTTCGTCCATAATTGTCTTCGAAACGGACAATATCGTCTTCGCCTAAATATTGGCCGGATTGGACTTCGATCATGACCAAATCGAGAATACCTGGGTTGCGCAAGCGATGTTTATGTCCAGCAGGAATATAGGTTGATTCGTTGGTGGCAACTAAAAATGTTTGCTCTCCGTTCACCACTTCTGCGGTACCGCTGACCACAATCCAATGTTCAGAGCGATGGTGATGCATTTGCAAGCTCAAGCTGGCTTGAGGTTTGACGACAATCCGCTTAATCTTAAAGCTAGAACTTTCTTCAAGAATAGTATAGGTTCCCCACGGTCTATATACAGTGCGGTGGACTTTATGTACCGCATGGCCGCTTTTTTTCAATTGTGCATATATATGTTTGACGTCTTGGGTTCGTGATTGATCTGCGACCAAGAGCGCGTCTGGGGTATCAATAATGAGCATGTGATCTAAGCCAATTGCGCCAATCAATCGATCCTCGCTTGAGATGGTGCAATTGGTCACATCGTGTAAGCAAACCTGACCAGTAATACGATTGCCGTGCTCATCAGGGGTAACGAGTTCCCCTAACACGGTCCACGATCCAATATCGGTCCACCCCATGTCGCAAGCCACTACCGACACTTTCTTTGATTTTTCCATAACGGCATAATCAATAGAATTGTCTTGAATGAGACCAAAGGTTTCTTCGTGTAAGACAATTTGTCGGACTGTGTCAGCTTGGATAGTGCGGGAGGCTGCAAAGCAAGTTTGCGCAGCTGATAATATGTTGGGACAACAGGTTTGCATCGCGGATAAGATGGCATCTGCTGCGAATAAAAACATGCCTGAATTCCATAGAAATCGCCCGGTGGCCAGATAGGTTTCCGCTAACTCCAAAGTAGGTTTTTCTACAAAGCGTAAGACTTGTTCGCCTGAAGATTCAATGTAACCATAACCCGTATTGGGTTCATGGGGTGTGATGCCGAACGTGACCAATTGACCGGTTTGAGCTAAGGTAATCGCATGCTGTACGGCGGTTTGAAACGCCGGTTGGTTTGCGATGAGGTGATCAGCTGCAAGGATCAAGAGTAAGGCGTCATTCCCGTATTGTTGTTTGACATGCAACGCAGACATAGCAATGGCGGCGGCAGTGTTGCGACCGAACGGTTCGAGAATAAATGTCGATGGCAGACGATTTTGATTAATGGGTGCAAATTCTTCATCGATCTTAAAATAGAGCTCACGATTGGTGACTGTAAGGATTTCGGTGACATTGGGTAACGATGCGCCGCGTAAGAAAGATTTTTGCAACAAACTCTGACCATCTTCAAGACGGATAAAAGGTTTTGGATGTAATTCTCTTGAGACTGGCCATAAGCGGGAGCCTGCGCCGCCGCAGAGTATGGTTGGGATTAAATGCATTGCCGTGCTCCAAATTCCTGCACTTTGAGATTGTAAGTCATTGAATCGATAGGAAATTGTCAACAAGCCCTATTTTTACACCATGATAGCGTAAACTTCAGAAAAATTAAACTTCTTTTACTCGACGTGTCCCTGACTGTTTCAGAAAAATAATCGGGGTAAACGGTGGAGTCATGTTTTATTGTAGGTTGGGCCAAGGCCCAAACGGAACGAATTTTGAGTTTGGTTGTGGTCGGGATGACCGGTTTTTTTCTGAGTATTTTGATAGAATAGTTTGTTTTACATCTTAGTGCCCGCTAGTTTCACGCAACTTGTGCCCGCTAGTTACACGCAACTTTTATTGAGATAAGTATGCTACGTCTACAAAAAATCAAATTATCTATCCATGGTGCTACTGGCGTAGGAAAAACCCAGTTACTGAGGGTTTTGGCAAATCAACCGTATCTGCTGTCGAGTGCTCCTACAAAGGAAGGTGGTGACACGAATGAGTTTGTTCTACAGAAGGCGATGATTGAATCTTGGGATATGCCTGCGCTTAACCGGGTAAAATCTGAGCACTACTTTAGAGCTATGAGTATCATTTTGCTTGTATTTGATAGCGCTAATCCCGAGAGCGCGAGGTTTTTGATGCAGAATTTTTCTGCATTTTATCAAAACCATGCGACTAAAAAATTAATTCTAGTGGGTGCGAAGGCCGATAACGATATAGCTCACGTTGATAATTTTCCAACAATACGTAAGTTTGCCACCAAGCATCAGTTGCCCTTTTTTATGGTATCGTCGCAACGGCCGCGCCATGTTGCTGCTCTACAAGATTATATTGCATTGCTTGCGAATGCGATGGTAAGTATCAAGCAGCTCGATGATTTAAAACCCACTCATCCCATTGCACAGCAAGCGCTGACCCGCATTAAGCAAGTTTTAAATACAGCGTTTGCCTACCCTTCCAAGGATGCTTCTGTCTATCTTAAAGCGCATCAAAGTGCTCTTGATAGCGATCTTAGCCTGCTTGCCAGTACTACGCGTTCTAGGTGCAATACCATCCTAAATCTTTGTGCAGTGATTTTAGCCGTGTGTTCCATAGTAGGTTGGTTTTTGTTGTGGAATCGAGGGGTATTTCGAGCTAATTATCAAGCCAGTGGCCATTCGTTGATGTTTTTTAATTTTGG
>CAZBSX010000207.1:0-3382 GCA_964494305.1 uncultured Legionella sp.
GTGTGGTCCTTGTCGCGCCTTGGGGCCAATTTTCGAAGAAGTGGCGGGTAGTCATCATGAGCAGATCGGTTTTGCAAAAATTAATATTGATGAAAACCCGGATACGCCCTCCAAATATGGGGTTATGAGTATTCCAACGTTAATTTTATTTAAAAACGGTCAGGTTGAAGCGATGAAAATGGGTTTATTATCTAAATCGCAACTGATTGCGTTTATTGACAGCAATCTCTGATTGAATAAATTTATTATCATTGCCAATGGGCCGTTTTTGGCCCCAGAGGTCGTTGCTGAGGCCATTCAAGATAGACAGATTATTGCCTTGGATGGCGCGGCAGATAAGTTATTGGCAATGGCGATCACACCCCATGTTATTTTAGGGGATTTTGATTCCATTCATCCTCAGACCCAAGCACATTGGGGCATTATACAAAACTATCTTACCATGCCTGACGATGCGCAGCCGTATCTCGGACATCATGGGGTGACGATCGTCCCCGCAAAAAATCAAACCTGGACCGATCTGGTCAAAGCAATTCGCTATTGCGACCAGCATCAAGCAGTAGAAATTAGTATTATCTGCGCCACCGGTGGTAGAGAAGATCACCATGAAGCCAGTAAATTGGCCCTCCAAACTGAATACCGCAACAATAGACCCATTATTCTCCATGGCGAACAACAAGCACTGCGCTGGGCAGAAAACGAAACGGTCCTGTTTCACGGTGGGATCGGCGATCATTGCGGTTTTATTGCGCAAGGAACTGGTTATGGCGACGCGACGGGCTTGTTATATCCTTGTGTGCGGGAACCCATAAGCTTATGTAACCGCCTGAGTGCTCGTACTGCAAGTGTCACCATCCACGGTAGTGCACTCTTAATTATGCCTACGCTATTGGCTATGCAACGTAAAAATTTAAGCAAAGGGTAATCAAACATCTAGGGCGCGTTGACAATTGCTCCCCATGAGGGGCGGCCTGTGTCACAGGACAGGCCCCAGAAACGCTGTACTCAAGCAAAGCCTCGTTATGAAAAGCCCTTTTCGTATGGAACGCTCAAATCGTGTCTAACGGGACAACCTTATCAAATCAATCTACTTTCAACGCTCTTGTTGGCATGTAACTAACCGCAAGCAGGGTATTGAATACATTGACATCAACCCCTGTAGCAGCAAGACCAACCTTATCTAGAATATAAATGGTAGAATCAGTATTCATCAAATTCCGAGCTATTTTAGTTAGCTTGTGGTTTGAAAAATAATTATTTTCAGTAGTCACCCAAATCGGTGTCTTTGAAACAGAATCTGCAAGCCCGTATAGCTTAACGGTTTTCTCATCATCCGCAAAGAGAGTAAATGACGTTACGATACCAGAAAGACGTGATGTGTTCAGAGCAAGATGCGCAATTTTTTCTTGAAATTGATTCAAGATATCAAAGTGCAATGTCATAACACAATAATTACCCTCTTTACGCTTCAAAACAATCGTATTCTGGAGCTGGTTCTGATCATCAAAACAATAAAACGTTCCATTTTTATTTGGAGCTAATTGCACTAAACCAATTTGTTGTCCATTGGCCATCACACGTAAATTCTGTGAAACACCACGCTTATAATTAATCTCGTTTTTAATAAAAAGAGAGTTTGGCAGTTCACCAAAAGACAAAGCTGATGCTCCGACAATCTGAGCAAAGAAAAGAACCCACCACAAAAATATTTTCTGCATCATGTTGCACCCAATTAAAAAAGCCTATTTTACACTTAAATGATCTTCTATGGAATCACTCAAAATATTATTGTACTCACAATAATCTAATTGGATCCCACGGTCAAGCTTTGAACATTCAATAAAGATCGATCCTTATTGAGGGGTGGCACGGTCGGAAGGCGCCCAGCGCGCTTAGCTTGCGAGCACGCTGGGATACCGTGAGCGACAGGCCTCCGAAGTACAGTCATTGAACAATGATACGGTTAAAAAGAAACCGAAATTGCGCGGATCTCGCAAGGACATCCGCGAGACGTAGGCATCTGAATTGTGAACAAACCCTAGTGTCTTAGCAACTTATCTGTTGTAATTGCATCATTCTTAATCTTAGAAAAACCTATCCTATGCCGCGGGGCGTAGCTGGTGGATTAAAAATTCCCTCTAAAATGGAGACGTTTCATGATCTTAGTTTGGAAAAAAATTAAAAACTTTTATAAAGCTTCTCCAGAAAATAGAATGGGTATTTATAATCTACTCGCTTTTCTAATTGTTCCTGCGATTGGTATGGCAATTTTATATCTTTTAGTGCGGATTTTCTGGATAAAATAACGGATAAATGAAGTGAGTTTGCTAAACCAAGACTTGTGGGTGATTATTGTCAAGAATATGTAACAAATCTCCTCCTCATAGAGGAGGAGATTAACAACCTACGTTCCGCGATTTGTTCACGAGAAGCCGGCATTTCTTAAGGGCCGGCCTACAGACCCTAAATTGTGAATGTATGTTTTTGTACTTATGAGGGTGTCGGATTACTCACAGGAATTGGCGCTACAACTTCAGCAGTCAGATTCGGCGCTACACCTGTACCATTACTACCATTCAATCCCATTTTTTCGACAATCGCTACATTACTAGGTACTGGCTCTGGGGCTTTGATCACGGCAGGCTCTATTTTAGGCAGCGTAAGACACACTTTCCCATCCTCAAGCTTCAACCATTCTAATCCAGCCCGAATGGTTTCTTTGTCACTATTGAGAATCAGTGCTTCATCTATAAGGGCTGCATAACGTATTAAATCAGCAATGATATCTTCAATGCTCATATGCCATTTTTTATGCGCACTATCTTTATTTTTTTCTTTATCTTTATTGTCCTCTTTGACTTCAGTTGATTTTTTTTTGAGATCTATTTTTGCTTTGAGACTGATTACTACGTTGCCAGATAATATGAATGTATCTTCTGAACCAAGTTGCGTCTGTAGTCTATTCGCTGCAGCGGAAACCGTTTCATTCGGTTGAAGGGCATACGACGTACTTGCACGTTCTATAGTAGGTTTGTTGTCATTTGGGGCTGTACTTTCAGTTGCGGCTGCTGCCATTTTGATCGGGGGTAATTGCAAAAACAATCCATAAACCTGTGATTTAATATGACTATCACCAAAATGCCATTTTAAACGATTATTCACACCTGAGACCGTGTGTTCTTTCCAGTCGATGCTGCGCTTAGTTTCTTTTTCCCAAGTTTTCGCCCAAATATCCAAAACCACATCAATCATATCTTTCATACCAAGACTCCTTGTCATGTGAATATTACATCAGATTTTATAAAACGCGCTGTAGCCTAACAAATAATATTCGGTTTTGCACGATCGCCGCTCGGAACTTACGAAAAATATTTTTATAAAA
>CAZBSX010000208.1:0-3377 GCA_964494305.1 uncultured Legionella sp.
CACTGAGCCCGAGTCTGCAGTTAATGCATATGCAAACATGGATAAAAAGATATTGGGAACACCTAGGTTGATTATGCATCCCCGGTAACAGGGGCCAGGTATTCTTGAATGCGATTCACCCCACTAGCAATGGCTGCTTTGGCGACCTGTGCAGGCACCTGTTCCAGCAATCTGGGATCAATCGGTTTGGGTAAAATATAATTAGGACCAAACGTCCAATCAGTAACTTGAGGATAATTGTCTTTGACTTCTTGTGGCACAGGTTCGTGAACCAAATGCCGGATGGCTTCCACCGCAGCAATTTGCATTGCTTGATTGATGCAGCTTGCGCGGACATCAAGTGCGCCTCTGAAGATATAAGGAAAGCACAATACGTTATTGACTTGATTTGGGAAGTCAGAACGTCCAGTGGCAATGATAACATCAGGTCGCGCTTGAAGTGCCAAATGCGGCAAAACTTCAGGTGTTGGATTCGACAATGCAAACACAATCGGTTTGGGTGCCATAAGTTTGAGCAACTCTGCGTCCAGAAGATTGGGTTTCGCAACGCCAATGAAGACATCCGCATCTTGTAAGGCATCTGCAATCGTGCGTTTATCGGTATTACGTGCAAATGCAAATTTGTATGGATTGAGATTATCTCGACCTGTATGGATCACGCCTTCGCTATCTAATAAGAGCATGTTGTCTTTATTCGCGCCTAGAGCGACCAGTAATCGCATCGATGCAATGCCAGCAGCGCCAGCACCAATACAGACGATAGTGACGTCTTGCAGTTGCTTTTCCTGTAATTCCAGAGCATTGAGTAATCCTGCGGCAACGACAATCGCGGTGCCATGTTGATCATCATGGAAAACGGGAATATCTAATTGTTCAATCAAAGCTTGTTCGATTTCAAAGCATTCAGGTGCTTTAATATCTTCTAGGTTAATGCCACCAAAGGTGGGTGCAATACTTTTTGCAGTCGCGATAAAATCTTGTGGGTTATTGGCATTGACTTCGATATCAAATACATCAATTCCAGCAAAGCGTTTGAATAAGACGGCTTTACCTTCCATAACGGGTTTAGAGGCCAACGCACCTACATTGCCTAAACCTAAGACGGCAGTACCATTTGTCATAACGGCAATTAAGTTACCGCGGGCTGTATAGCGATACGCATCATCCGGGTTTTTTGCAATTTCTAAAACCGGTTCTGCTACGCCTGGCGTATAAGCCAACGACAAATCGTCTTGCGAATTGGTGGGTTTGGTCACATAAACCCCTAATTTTCCTGGGGTTGGGTACTCGTGATAGTGTAATGCGCGTTGTTTCAGCAGAGTATCGCTCATATATGACATCCTATAGGGGGTAAATCAGCAGGAATAATATATAAAAAATGCGTTAATTCATAGCGTTTTTATAAAAATACGCATGGAATTGACGCAAGTCTATGATTTATTTGATAAAAACCGAGATTATTTAGACTCTTCTTCGGGTTTAGGCGCACGATTATAACGATCCATAAAGCGTTGTACCCGTCCGCCAGTATCAACAATTTTTTGTTTTCCTGTGTAGAAAGGGTGGCAATTTGAGCACACTTCAATGTTCAAATCTTTACATAACGTAGAGCGTGTTTCATAAGTATGACCACAACTACACGTAACTTTGATGGTGCTATATTCAGGATGAATTGCAGATTTCATAATTTGACTCTCAACAAAACTTAAATAAAAATGTGCGCTAAAATGACGGGGAAAGATAACAGAAAATATCGCAGAGAGCAAGAGGTAGGCGCAGATTAATCGGGTAGTGCCAAACTTACCCATACAGGGGCGTGATCAGAAGGACGTTCGTGTTTGCGGGGTAGGCTATCGATAGCTGCGGTTTGGCAATATGGCGCTAATTGTTGACTTAATAAGATGAGATCTATGCGTAAGCCGCGGTTACGGCGAAAACTTGCGGCACGATAATCCCACCACGAATATGTTTGTAGGGTTGGATTAAGTTGGCGAAAACTATCCTCCAAGCCTAAGTTTTGCATCTGGCATAGTGCTGCGCGTTCAGCGGGACTACATAACACACAATCCACCCATTCTTTGGGATCATGAACATCGAGATCAGCTGGGGCGATATTAAAATCGCCAACGACGACCAATTGGGGGTAGCGTTGTAGTTCGGCGGCAATGAACGTAGTCGTGCGCTCCAACCATGCCAATTTATAGGTATATTTATCGGAGCCTACATGACTCCCATTGGGGATATATAGGTTGATGATTCTAACGTTTTCGACCGTGGCGGCGATGATGCGACGTTCTGCAATGTCAGATGGTTCAATATAAAGATCAGACAGGGGTAGACGAGAAATGAATGCTACGCCGTTATAGGTTTTTTGCCCAGAATAGGCAATATGTAATCCCAAATCGGTAAACCACTGTTGGGGAAATTTATCATCAGGTACTTTAGTTTCTTGGATTGCAAGGACATCAATGGATTGTTGTGCAAACCAGTCCAGGACTTGGGGGCCGCGTACTGGCAATGAATTGACATTCCAAGAAGCAATCGTAAGTTTTGTCATCATGCACCACTCAAATCATAGGTCATGATCACGGGCGCGTGATCAGAAAATTGTTGTTCACGATAAATGGTTACGGATTGGAGGCGCTGCGTCAACCCGGGTGTGATCACATGATAGTCAATCCGCCACCCCACATTTTTTTCCCAGGCACGTTGGCGTTGTGACCACCAGGTATATTGCTCAGGTTCTTGATTTAAAACTCGAAACGCATCGACAAAGCCCATGGGGCCGAATAAGCGGTCTAACCATGCGCGCTCGCTGGGAAGAAAGCCAGAGTTTTTTTGGTTGGATCGCCAGTTTTTCAGATCAATATTCTGATGTGCAATATTATAGTCGCCGCAAATGATTAATTCTTTGCCTAGAGATTTTAAGTGCTGTAATTGGGTAGTAAAACTTTCTAGAACTTGAAATTTGACGGCTTGTCGTTCTTCAGAACTACTGCCGGAGGGTAAATACAAAGAAATTACTGAAAATTGTGGGTAATCAAATTGCAAATAACGCCCCTCGGTATCACAAAACTTACAGCCAAAGCCTTTTTGCGTTTGGAGTGGCGGCATGCGTGCATAGATGGCAACGCCACTATAGCCTTTTTTATGGGCATCAAAATAATCACAATGATACCCCACCGGAAAATATTGTGGATCGGGACGCAGTTGCGCTATTTGGGCTTTGGTTTCTTGAATACAAACGATATCAGGTTGTTCTTGGATGAGCCACCCATAAAATCCTTTGCGCGCTGCAGCGCGGATGCCATTTGCATTAAAACTGATTATTTTCATGATGGTTTCTCAAACAAGAATGGTTCATATAAATTCCGTTC
>CAZBSX010000209.1:0-3364 GCA_964494305.1 uncultured Legionella sp.
TCCTTATGGTGAGAATAACCCTGGGCAACACGGTTGGGAAAAAGCAGTGACTTATATCCGAGAACGCCCTGATATTCATGAGGTTATTTTAAGTGGCGGGGATCCTTTATTAGCCTCCGATCAAGTCTTGGACCGGTTACTTTCTGCTCTGGAAACCGTTCCTCATATCAAAACCATTCGTTTTCATACACGTATCCCCATCGTATTGCCTGAGCGAATTCAAACCAATTTACTGGCGTTGACGCAAACGAAACGCTTTCGCATGATTGCGGTCTTGCATTGTAACCATCCGCAAGAATTAGATGCTGCTGTCCACCTCGCTTGCCAGCACATGCGCCAAGCGGGGTGGTTGCTGCTCAATCAATCCGTATTACTCAAGGGAATTAATGATCGAGCAGTTATTTTAGCCGAATTGAGTCAGCGTTTGTTTGACTATGACATTTTACCTTATTATCTGCATTTGCTTGACCCCGTTCAGGGTGCTCAGCACTTTGATTTATCGTTAGAAAAAGCATTAGATATTTATCGTGAGTTACAAAGTCAATTACCTGGATATTTGGTGCCGAAATTAGTTCGAGAACATGCAGGCGTGCCCTATAAAACGATCATGGGCACCGATTGCATGTAGCAACCGATCATCGCAGGCTCAAACCATCGTTGTGATCTAAAGACTGGCTCGGTGCTTTAGGAACACCAAATACAAGCTTGCTCAAGGTGGTTGCTCTTTTTAAACCATGCTCTATGATTTTACTCAATGGATCGGCTTTAAAGGTAATATGTTTTTTCCAGAAACTAAACCGTTCCCCTTTTTTCCCCGCATATCCATGATTTCTTGCGTACACTAAACTTGCTTCTTTTAAAACACTTTCGATTCGAGTGATACTATATTGCCCTGTTTCAGAGTCACGTAAATCCTTCAGTTTTTCCAGCACATCCTCGGCCAAATTGATATTTTCAGGATTATACAATCCCAATTTTTGACCAAACGGAAAAGCCCTTAAAAATGAACGTAAATACAAATAAGATTCCAATTCAGCGATGGTCTGATCAAGTAATGAAACTTCGGCGTAACTAGGTTGAGAGAGTTTATTTAAGTTTTGAAAGAGCTGCTCCGACACAAAATTATCTGGATTAGGCGATTGGCGATTCAAATCTTGTAACGCCGTATTTAAACTCAAGAGATACGTTTGTACTCTTTGGCGTTTTTGATAATGATCTTTCAGAGGATTCTCGATTTGTTTTTGAATTAAATGGATGACATGTCCTACGACATCTGCTTGTGTCTCAGGCAGCAGCGCACCATAGCGCTGTAAAGTCTCTAAAACTGCCTCAATATACTGTTCAGAATCAGGAATAATTTTATTAATTTCATGCACAAAAAAGTCTTCTTTGGGATTGTTTTTCACTTTACGCATCAGTTTTTTTAATAGTTGCTTACTCTGCTCAGCTGGGAGAGTATATGATGTTTGTAAAGCTTGCTTAATTTCTTGCTCGATATTGTTGGAGTGGTGATTTTTCTCGAAAACATAATCGGAAGATACCAGTCGATGATAAAACCAAACACTTGGGATCCGATAATGATAATGATCAACAATAGATTGCAAACAAAATTGTAAATAAGATAATTCGTCGCTAACCAAAGGCTGATTGTATTCAGGTCTTTCAATTCGAGCAACGCCTCGAGGCTCAATAATATCCTGTTCAGAACTGATCTTGGGGATTTGAATGAAGGTTAAGAACTTATCATAAAACTCTGTGTATGGAGGCTGAGATAGCGTTTGTAATTCACGGAACACAGCGCGCTTAGAATAAGTTTTTTTTCCGGGTAGCGTATAGTTTTTTTCAAAAAACCAGTTAAACGTGGCCGGAAACACCGCTTTAAATAAATCTCGGTGTTCCTGGTCAAGAAATAAGTCTGAATCCAGTACGTAGTCGCCTCGATCGGTAAAAATCCGACGTTTGGGATACCACGATACTTCCCAACGTTTACTTAATTTGACATGACTTTGCATCGCATTACAAAGACACCCAAACCGTTCTGCTTTGGTCATAATATTGCGTGGTTTTGACAATTTTTCTGACGCAATGCCACCCCCAGGCAACCCTTGGTGATGATAATGGATTTTTGCACCTTTCGGTAACGCATTATGTTCAATATTATAACTTAATAACGCATCTTGGACCAAAATTTGCGACTCTGGAGGCGTAGTAAGCATCTTCTCTTTTGTTGATATTCCTGCACCATGTCTTCCAGGTAAATGATTAATTGCAACTTGAGTTTGCGGATTAGTAAATACATATCGATTGCGGTGTTGCGGCCCAAACGCAACATGATGTTCGTTTAACATCATAATCATGTGGCAGTCTTTCACATTAGGGGGGATATAATATGACTCAGGATCATCTCGTCGCCTAGGCCCAGGGACCGGATCAACGAGGAATAGATTGATTTTAATACTTGGATACATCGAATAAATAAGATTGGCCAACCGCACACAATTGTCCGCTCCCCGACTAAATCCCTGTAAATTCAGTTCCGACGGTAAGACGCCACCATTTTGTGCAATAATTCCTTTGATATATAGAGTTGCTTCCAACAAAGAACTTTCAATGCCCTCACCAGTAACTGCACGATAATAACGAGATAACGTCCGTCTAAATGTACGCAATTGTGTATCCGCTAATTCTTGATCTAAGATTTTCTGTCCACTCTTTTCATCATAATAATAGGTTCCAGGCATGGGGTGTTCTAGGGTTCCCACACAACCGGGACCATCAATTAACCATGCAGCAACAGAAGAATCAGATTCAGACGCTAATTCATTGATTTGCTCATGCGCAGTCACTAGTGCCGACCGATGTGTATCTCGGTGCTGTTGCGTTCCTAAAAATGTAATACTGACTGTGGTTTTTTTTGGCATACAATGCGAAGTAATCCTTAATCCCTGTGCTTTAAGTATAGCAAACCATAAAAAATCCGCCCATAAAGATCATAAAAACACCACAAATAAGCATGCGCGCCATGAATAAGCAAGCAGTCAAATGGTATAAATATCAAAAATAGGGTATAATAGGGCATGGGGGGCGACCTGGCTTCGACGTGGGTTGCAAAACCAAAGGTGCATGCCGAGAATGAGACCTCTCGTTAATCAGACTCAAATAAACACAAATGCAAATGATGAAATGTACGCTGAGGATGATGCTATCGCTGCATAATCGATAGTTATTATTCGAAGCACCGTGCGCTGCCACAAAACCAGCGCCCCGCTTGACCGAGCTTGCTTATCGGTATCGAATCGGCGGTCATAAAAGATAGGCTAGCAACTTAATTTGTCCTGCATTATGTTGCGAAACTCAAGGACTT
>CAZBSX010000210.1:0-3339 GCA_964494305.1 uncultured Legionella sp.
TTTTAAATAAGCTAATATATTTTGTTCTGAGGTAAGATTTTGCTCTCCACCGGATTTACTTATTGAATCACGAACCGAGGTGCTATCGGCTGTAATAAGACGACGTGTGGGAATGTTTTTGATTGCTATTGTTTGTTTAAATGCGCCATACCGATTATTGAAAAATGTAGTTTTTAGCTGCGATGTCTGAGTAGACTTGGAACGTGAGAAATCAAAATATCTATTTTCAACTGCAAGCATGTGATCTAGCTCATTTTGAGCAGATGTACCACTCGATTGACCCATATTCATCGCACCTAACGCACCAGTAACCATAGATAGATTTTGGTCCACTTCAAATAATGCAACGAGATAGTTTATAAGCGCTTGATATTGAGAAAGCCTAACCTCTGGATGTCCATGTTTAGCCATTAAATAGTGCATATCCCTGTCAATATCATTCAGCTTTTTTTGTGCTAATTCTTCTGACAAGCTACTATTTTCATTTACAGCTTCGGAGCTAAATTCTCCTCTCAAATGAAACTCATAATTATCCTTAAACTCATCAAGACCAAATTTTGCATAATCTAAAATACTGTATTTTTCACCATCTAAGGCATCTAACGGTATGCCATGTCGTTGAAAAGTTTTTATAATATGAAAATGTCCCATTCGTGCTGCAAGATGCAGGGGCGTGACTCTTCTCGTCCGTATAACGGGCTAAGCGTCTCTAGCAGCCCATCCGCTGCCTAAATGTTCGTATCCTTCTGCACCGTTAGGATCTAAGTCTATTTCTGCATTATCTCGCTCTTGAATAATCATGGTTTCACCAATTAAGTCTTTATTCAGTACTAAATTGGCATGCGGCATTTTATTGGCATCAGAAGCAAAAATAGCCTCCACCAATGTTTCTTTACCTAACAAACAGGCATAATGCAAAGTCGTAGCGCGCTCTAGGAAATATCCCTGAGAAAAGCTTCGAACATGATATTGTTGTCCAAATCGCGATATTTTAGCCGGAATTCTCACCGCAAAGCATCCATCACTAGAGGTGGCATCATCAGCAATTACATTTTTATCTAGTGTAGCTTGGCTCAGTAATCGTAAAAACACTTGATGATAATTATTCAACAATGCTAAATGGAGAACACTCCCTTCACATAAACGATCATCTATATCTGATGTACCGTCACAATTGATGTTTTTATCTAATAAATAAGAAGGCAGGTTTTCTTGTGCATCATGCTCTGATATATCTATTGATAGTGCTATTAATAACAAAGAACGGTTAAGGCCGTCACGGATATTAATATCAAAGCTTCCTGACTCAATTGCTGTTTGGACTGTACTTAAATCATGGTTTTCACATGCTTTGAAAAGTATTGCTTCTGTTAGTGTCTGCATTTGATTTTCTCATAACATTGATATAATACGCGGCTATAATATCATCCATCAAAGCTTAGTGTGATGGATTATTTTCAAAAACAGGGGTTTTCCCGCATATCCAGCCCAAACTGGCAATGACTATGCACGTGGCGTGACCGAGTAGTAGCTATGAGCTATTTGTTACAACTTTCTACATAAAAGTATGCCTTGCCCAATTGGTACTACTAAAGAGTCAACTCTCGTATCACCCAGTGCACGATCAATCATTGGCTGTAGATCCGATTGATGAGAAATCACATTATCTGCCATTAAGATGCCACCAGACACCATATTGGGAATAACGATATCATAACAGTCGGCATAAAGTTCTTTTTCTGTATCAAGAAAGCACAAAGATAGATCCTTATAACTTGGCAAATAATCAAACACATTGCCTTGCACTAGTTCGACATATTGCTCCACCTGGGCTGAAGCGAATGTTTCCTTTGCCAATGTCATTTTTTGTTGATCTAATTCAAACGTTGTTATTTTAGTTTCTAAATGTTTACATGCTAACGCTAACCATAAGGTTGAATATCCAGCGCTTGTACCTATCTCTATCCATTGCCCCTTAGACGAAATCGTTGCTGCAAGTAAACTAATGAATCGCCCAGTTTCAGGAGGGATTTGGCGTAATTTATCAAAATGTTTGATATCGATTTGACCAGACATCTCTTCACGATCTCTATTTTCCAAATCGTTCATTCGTTCTACGATTGCAGCTGATATATTGTGAAACATTTAAACTCCTCGCTTCGATTTATTAATAAACGCCTTTAACGACAAATACTTACCATAACCCAAATGGGTTGTAATAATTTTAAGAATGGGAACACCTAATTGATAAAGGTGTAATATTTTTTCTTTATCTTTTTCATACATAGAGGCTTGTATTACCCCTTTAGGCTTACCCAGCTTAATGCCTTTTGCAACTCGAGCGCGTAATCCTTCTTTCGTGCGTTCGGAAATAAAATCCCTTTCTAACTCAGCCAGCATAGAAAAAATAGTAATCAATACTTTATTGGCCACATTACTTTTAGCTGTTGGGTTTAAATCAAGATTTTGCTTGATAAGAATCAGTCGCGCCTGTTTATCCTGAATAATCGTTTCTATGGTATTGAGTGTTTCCTTGATTGATCGTCCCAGACGTGACAATTCAGAAGCAATTACAATATCACCTGGTAACAATTTATTTAGCAGCTCATCGATTCGGCGATGTGCGGTAGATTTACGAGACGACATTTCCAGAGCTATCCATTCATCTACCATCATCTTTTGATCAATGCAATATCGGCTGATGGCATTTTTCTGACTGTCCACACTTTGATCTTGGGTACTCACCCGAACATAGCCATAAATCATACGGATTTTATCCAATTGTTGTTGTTTTTGTATTAAGGTTATTTTTACATATAACACCATACATTTTATTATCGTTTATAACGTACCAATATGCTATAGTTTATCGCTCAATAAAACGAGCGTTAAAAGAATTAAATTTGATTTATTGGATGTACCTTAATGGCAAAGATTGAAATACTTACCCCAGCAGAACAAACTATTTTCAATGCGCCACCAAATTTTTCCCAAGAGGAACAAAATAAATTTTTTTGTTTACCAGCAGAGTTAGCAGTCTGGCTGAAAAGCGTCGATAGCATCACCAATAAAGCTGGATTTATTTTATTGCTCGGGTATTGCCTGGCAGGAGCGCGATTCTACCAGCCAAGACAATTTTATGAATCTGATCTCAAGTTCATATGCCACCGATACGGCTTTGACAGCAATGAGGTGCAATTAACAAAATATAATCAGCGGACGTTTAATTACCACAAACAGATAATTCGGGAATATCTAGCAATAAAACCCTTTGATGAAGAAGCAAAAACATTGTTCAGGGAGAGCATCCATGATCGAGTTGCCCGTCGTTACCCACCA
>CAZBSX010000211.1:0-3338 GCA_964494305.1 uncultured Legionella sp.
ACACTGGTGATGACTTGATGAGTGCGTCCCGAGTAACTTTTTAGCATAGCGAACGCATCGTGTTTATCTCGAGGTTTACCCAGAATTTTACCATCTAATACAACCTCCGTGTCAGCACACAGGATCGGCATGACGCAAAGTTTATCGTGAATAATCATATTCCAAGCGGCAAGCAGTTTTTCCAGAGTAATCCGTTTGGAATACTCTTCTGGAGACTCATTAGGCGCCACAATTTCTGGCGTATCAATGGATATGAGATCAAACGGGATTGCCATTTGGGCCAATAACTCTCGACGCCTAGGACTTTTTGAAGCCAAATAAATTTTCATGAGTTTGGACAGTCTCCATTCATGTTGTATGGAAATCACAAGAAGAGATTTCCTGTAATGCGTCAGGATCTATGGGCGTGATATTGGCATAAGAAAAACACAGAGAAAATGGATCAATAATAATTTTTTCTTTTGCGTCACGTGGTAATTTTTTAATCTCGCGCTCGATGTGCATGGCCAAAGCTTTATCTCCAGTAATTGTCCAAGCTTGCACCATAGCAATCGGCTTGAAGCTTCGAGTGTACTTACATTTTCCCGTGCCCGTAAGATGTGTGTGATAACGCTTAGATAGGTTGTTCGTATAACCCGTGTAATACGTATTGTTATTACACAGTAACATGTACACCCAATAATCGTGCTCACTCATATCCACCGTTCCTGTAACAAGACTATGATTAAACCACCTGCCCAGCCGCCCATCCCGAAGACCAAGCCCATTGAAAATTATAGCCCCCTAGCCAACCGGTGACGTCTAATACTTCCCCAATAAAAAACAACCCAGGGACATCGTTGGCTTCAAAACGTTGAGACGAGATTGCATTGCAATCAACTCCACCTAAGGTGACTTCAGCGGTCCTATAACCCTCTGTGGCATTGGGCTTGATCGCCCATTGCTGTACTTTTTGAGCGGCCAGCAACAATTGTTTGTCAGATAATTGTTTGAGAGGGGTATCCAACAAATTCGCGTCATAAAACACCGCAAGCAATCGTTTGGGGAAGTGATATTCTAGAATAGTTTTCAGGCAACGCTCGGGGTACTCATGACGTGCTTGCAATAGATGCGTGAATAAATCCAGATCTGGGCACAGCGCGATCGACAATGCATCACCTGGCAACCAATAAGATGAGATTTGTAAAATAGCAGGACCACTTAAACCGCGATGCGTAAATAAAATGTTTTCTCGAAAAGACCGATCGTTGCAATGCACGAGACTGTCCACGGCAATACCCGTCAAAACATCGAAACGCTGTTTATCATGACTATGGAGCGTTAATGGGACAAGACCCGCGCGGGTGGGATAGATGGAAATACCAAATTGTTTCGCGATTTGGTAACCAAACGGGCTCGATCCTAATGTGGGGATTGAGAGTCCACCACTGGCGATGACCAGAGATTCACAGAGAATTTTTTTTTCATTTACAGCGATGATGAAACCACGGTCGGTTTTTTACACGGAATGAATATCTTGCTTTAATACAATTGGCACCTTAACGGCACGACATTCCGCGAGTAACATATCGACGATCAATTGTGACTTGTCTTGGCAGAATAATTGTCCTAAGGTTTTTTCAAAATAAGCTATCTTATGACGCTCGACCATCGCAATAAAATCCCACTGAGTATAGCGACTCAACGCTGATTTACAGAAATGAGGATTATGGGACAAAAACTGTTCGGGGCTAGTATGGATATTGGTAAAATTACAGCGCCCACCGCCAGACATAAGAATTTTTTTCCCCGGCTTATTACTTTTATCGAGAATTAACACTTTTCGTCCGCGGGTACCGGCTTCGATTCCACAAAGTAATCCTGCAGCGCCTGCGCCAATAATGATGACGTCAACGTGTTCCATGCCAAATCCGAAGATGAAAACACGTATTATACACCAAAATACGCATTATATTTTTATAGCCTACTTCAGCCAACATATGATAAAATGATTATAATATATCCAGTTGGAGAGGAATTGTGTCAAGATATACTCGTGAAAACGCTTGGTATTTAGATGATGTGGATGAGCTCCTCACCGAGCTCGAGGCTTTGGATGTTACGTCCGTAGGCACTAAGCCACCGATTTACCCTAGAGCACCCACTCAGAAAAACCCTATTGAAACCGCTGTGAAACCATCCGCGATTTCGTCACCAATCCATCCACGTTCGACTGCTCTTTTACCGCAATATGGCTGGTTCACTGACACGACAGAAGGCCCTATTCAAAGTGGCGCGCAAAAAGCCCGAGGAGATGCATATGTAGATCGGCCAACAACGGCTCGACCCTCATCATGGCAGACGCTATCGGGGAACAACAAAATTAGTAAGTCTTCAATCTTTCAAAAAGCAGCTGTGACCACGCTTAGACAACAATTATCGCAAGCACAGATCAAAGATTCAATAGACACGCTGACGGACTCATTCAATTTGTAATGCTTGTTGATCCTTGATTTCATTGAGTACAAAAAAAGTCCTCAGATGCCGCACGCCCGGGATGGGCAACAAGGCACTGGCATGGAGACGATTAAATGCTTGAACGTCTTTTACTCGAATTTTAAGCCAGTAATCAAATTCACCGGCAATAAGCCAGCACTCGAGTACCTCAGGAATTTTGGTAATGGATTCCTCAAGTTGAGCAAAACTATCCGGCGTGGAGCGATCCAACACAATCCCGACCATGACCATAACCGGTAATCCTAATTTTTGCGCATCAAGCTTAGCCTTAATGCCTTTAATATACCCGGCATCCATCAAGTGCTTGGTATGATTCCAACACGCACTGTTACTGATGCCAATTTTATTGGCTAATTCTGCATTGGTGATGCGTCCGTCAGTTTGGAGGGCTTTCAAAATTTTTTTATCAATGCGGCTTAAGGTCATATACAGAATAATATTTCTAGAATAAGCCCAATTATTAACAAATATTTTAAAAAAATCCAATTAAATAAAATTTAATGTCGAGAATCGCTGGAAATAGGAAGCACATTCAATCAAAAAAAAGTTATATTTGACGCTTGTCAGATGTTTAGGATGTGGGCATGTTAAAACGAGATATTTCAACGACCAATATTTTAGTGGCTTCAGCGGGTGGGATGATCGGTTCAGGCTGGTTATTCAGTCCATTTATCAGTGCGCAAATGGCGGGCAGTAATGCTTTAGTGAGCTGGATCATCGCCGCAGTGTTTATGTTATTTATTGCGTTACCTTTATGTGAGTTAGGGACGATGTTTCCTGTATCCGGTGGGATGTCAAATTATCCTACATTTACGCATGGTCGTGAGGTGGGGTTTTTATTT
>CAZBSX010000212.1:0-3325 GCA_964494305.1 uncultured Legionella sp.
GGCGTTTCATTTTTCTGTCCGTCACAACGCATACCAACAGTTATTGCCGGCGCTGGCGCAAGTCAATTTTACAAAGACGTATCCTGAGGATCGTAATACGGAGCACACCGTATCCCAACCCAGGCAAGCTTTCTTCAAAGATCATCGTGTGGTACTGGAAACGCCGTTTGCTGCTTCGGCGACTGCATTAGAACGTTGTTGAGTATAAAAGTTATTGATAATCATTCTCATTTGAGATAGCATAACCCAAAAAATAAGCGAGAACGCTATGTCTTATCCTACCTACGATCGTTGGAAACCTTTTGTTGTCGAAGTCTCCGCTTCTGTTTTGGCGCTGTGCGCGAGTATGATTCTTGGTTTACTCAGTTTCAGTGGGATGTTTGCTGCCTGGCCCGTCGTAAGTTTCGCCTGTGCGGCATTCATTTTTGCCATTGTGATTGAAGGAGAGATTTATTTACGAAACATCCTTAGCGCACTGGAAAAATTAACCGATTTTTTTGCCTATGAAAATCAGCTGACAGGTCTGTTTATTCAAGACAAATTGGCCGAGTTTGATAAAAATCGAGATTTGTTTTTACAGCGTGAACCGACCATTGTCGATCAAAACCGAGTACGCGAACACAATGAGGTTTTGATTTTTGACAAAGGTGAACAGTATAAAATTGGCTTTCGTAGTTTAAGTGGTGACTATGAAGAGCGAGACATTCCTAATGAGTCTAGCGTTTTTTTAACGCACTATTCAAAAGAACAATATATGGAGACACCAGGTCATCATCAATTGGTTCAAGGTATTCTGCATCAGATTGATCCTGACTTAGGACCTAGAGAACGCCTAGAGTATCCATTTTTTGTGAAAGCGTATGTATCGCAGTGCCACTATGTGCGCCAGTGGAATTGTTACCAGCATACGCAGCCGGCCAATGCAGAAAATCGAGAATCCTTGACCAATATGAGTAAGCATTTGGCGACTATTGATCAGGATGTGATGCGGCAATTATTCGACGCAGAGGCGTCGTCCATAACGCCAATGCCTAAACCGGTTACTCTTTCGGAAAGCAGGGGCGCATGGCGACGCCGTTTTCCATTAGAGGCGTTTGATTTTGAAACTATGGCGTTCAAATCGGATATGTCGTTTGTGCCAGCGAGTATGACTATTGATTATTGTACCCGCGATGAATATGAATTTCTTGAGGCAAAAAATCAACAATTTTATCGTCATGAATTGCAAAATTGGGTGAGCCGTACGGAGCAAAATTCTTGGAAAAACAAACTAGCGACGCATACAATGTATTCGCGTCTGGCGCTCGGAGTCAGTGCGTTTTCTGGCCTCATCATGGGGATAGGGACGACGTATTTGATTATGGAAGCGATGACGATTGTGCCATGGTTAGCGCTTGTGCCATTGAATGTCTTCCCGCCGCTGATCGCACCACTGGCATTGATAGCAGGGGTTGCGTATGGACTATTGATTTACAATTCGTTGACGGACATGCTTTTGGATAACCCGTTCAAAAAGTTTGCTGATCGTGTCCGTACGCTCTATCAGCAAGATATGACCTTGAAGAAAAAGCTCATGCTTGTTTTGAGTGCGTTGTTATTAGTAGCGACGGTGTTTCTGACTATTTGTACCGCAGGAACGTGGTTGACGGTTTTTCATAAAACCAAACCAATGTTTACTTGGATCAGTAAAATCCCTAATCTGTTGTTAAATCTTATTATTCCTATTTTGATTGGCATCTCTATTTTGCCGTTTAGTATTCAAAGTATTGCCAATACCTTGGAAAATTTAGATGAAAATCCAAGTTTTGATGCGATGTTGTCAGCTTTACAGGCTAGGGATTGGCAAACGCTGTTCGGAGTATTTCCACAGACCTGGGATGACCTCTCAGTTCGAATATGGACGCGCTGGGTGCCCGATTTTTTAGGTGTCACCGCCGTGGAATTTGCAGCAGAAACTCCTGAACAAAAACGCAATCCTTATCGAATTGTGTATCGATTGCTATTTGAGCCGCTACGGAACTTCATTTTTGTTGGGCATTTAATTAGTGCGGGTGCTACGGCCGATCAAATGCAAATACCAGGCGTGCCAGTATGGTTTTCCTTATGGTTTTCCTTTTTGCTCAATTTTTTCTTTGAGTTGGCGGAAGATTTTGACTGGATTGTTGGGCGAACGCACGCGGATAATGTGGATACTGCCACGGTATTAAAAGAGCATTTCCAAAAAACAGATGATCATAATCATGACAAAAATATTCCGATGCGGTTTTTAAAATTCGTCTTTGATCCCATTTTACATCGCGCTGCGCAATGGGATAATGATCATCGCCCAGAACCCGCAAAACCGGGTGATGCGCCTCTGCCAGGGTTAGGGAGTGAGGATAATGTGCAGAAGCGGTATGAGAAATTACAGGGACTGAAACCTGGTGTTGCGCCAGAGATTCCTGTGTATCGTAAAAGCGCTAGTTTTAATTTGTTCTTATTTAAATCCAGCGCATTGGAAGCATCTGTCCCTATTGATACGTGTTGCGTTAGTCCGCGCTGATGCGTTGATATAACACTATGCAAATGCATTGGCCGTTGCATCCTAAACCTCGTTCTTATGAGAGATTGGGAAGATATGTCCACCGGCTTACTGAATGTTCTTGTGATTTACGTTCATATGACTAGAATACCTCTTGAAAAAACTCATACGGATCCCTATATCCAATAGTGACAAATTACTTTAACTAAGGAGACTACTATGAATCTTATCAAACGTGATTACTTCCCTGTCGCCAAAGATTTGAATCAGTTTTTAGATAACTTTTTTAAAGGCCAAACTGATTCATCTTTTATCGATACAGGAACTTGGGCGCCTGCAGTTGATATCAAAGAAGAACAGCATCAATTCGTCGTCACTGCTGATATTCCTGGCGTAGATATTGGCGACATTAATGTTTCTTTAGAAAATAGCATCTTAACAATTCACGGTAAGCGTGAATTTGAAAAAACTGAGAATAAAGATGAGTATTCGAGAATAGAACGTGTCCAAGGGCAGTTCTATCGGCGTTTTAGTCTACCCCAATCAGCGGATGAGGCAAAAATTGATGCTTCTTATAAAAATGGAGTCTTACAGGTCACTATCCCTAAAAAGGAAGCCTCTAAAGGTATGCGAATCGAGGTAAGAACCGATGGCTAACACCACCAACTTGCAAGATCAGCAACGGAGTTTCGTTACCTAAATACACAAAGACAAGGGTGGGTAAGCATTCTTAGCCACCCCGTTTATGATGGATAAGGTTTGTTGCATCGCTTATTACGCATCAACACACATTGCCCACAGCCG
>CAZBSX010000213.1:0-3324 GCA_964494305.1 uncultured Legionella sp.
TGTTGGGCCAAGGCCCAACCTACAACTTGGAAGGGATATATGTTGCGTTTTGTATTAAGTGTGTGGATTTTGTGTTTCAGCAGCGCCATTTGGGCGGATGCACAGTACCCATTTGAGTCAGCAGCTCAACAAGCGCAATTCCAGGCACTGTTGCACGATTTGCGTTGTCCCGTGTGTCAAAACCAAGATTTGGCGGATTCGCATGCACCATTGGCTGCAGATTTGCGCCAAGTTGTGTATCGTTTGGTGGCCGCGCATGAGAGCGATCACGAGATCATGCAGTATTTGAAAGCACGGTATGGTGATTTTATTTTGTTTAATCCTCCTGTAAATTGGGTGACCAGTGTCTTGTGGTTTGGACCAGTTGTCTTATTGGTCATCGGACTAGGACTATTTGTGATGACGTGTATTCGGCGGGTTCGACATGATTAATTGGCAAATCACCAGCGGGTATCTTGGGATGTCTGGATTGGGTTTAGGGTTGGCGTTCTGGCCATTGCGTAAGCATAGAGCATTGAGTTTGCTGGCACCTGTATTACTTGGATTCGTGGGGTTAGGGTACTGGTATTGGGGTGCTTGGTCGGCACAATCGCGTTTTGACCAGGATACGCAACGTCAGCGCAAGGCTGAAGCGGTGCTGGCTACCTTGAAAAGCCCAGCGATACTTATTCAGAAATTGCAAGCGCATTTGGATGCGCATCCTGATTCAGCGCGAGGATGGTATTTGCTCGGGCGTTTGTATGCCAGTCAACATCTATGGGAAAAAGCACATCAAGTGTTTAAGCGTGCATATGCACTTGACCCTAACGATGATTTAATTGTTGTTAATTACGCGCAAAGTTTGTTCGCACAACGTTCGATTCCAGACGCTGAATTGGCGAGATCAATCTTGAAAAATAAGCTTAAAAAGAATCCTAATCATATGGATGCTCTGTTGCTCTTAGCCATCGATGCGCAGCAGCGGCATGCGGTGCAAGAGGCATTAACTTATTGGCGACGTTTGTTGGTTTTGGTACCAGATGCCTCGCCAGAAGCGGAGCGTATTCGTCAAGCAATTCAGAAACTGGCCTTACCCCGCATCAAGGATTGAATACCCAATTAATGATCGTGGGTTTCCAATCACTGCATGCATCGCTCGTGAGTGTGGCGTCCATATTTTTTGCTTCTACAAGCGCTGCTTGATCGACATACCAAGAATAAAAATCCGAGCTTCTCAATCGAATCGATTTTCGGGTTGGTGGTTCTGAATAAATGGTAATTTCTTCATTGTTTGAGCGTACGAATTTAGCATGTTAGTCGATACCATTTCAATGTCCATGCGGTATCTATCGATTGATCGCAGACAGTGACGGCAAGCGGAAAGGTGGTGGTATGTGATGCATTCAAAATTGTTGTCTTAACGCACAGATGACATCATCTGTACTACTACCACGCATTTTAGGTTCATTTGAATTCAAGAACAAAGAAAGCCGATGTTGTGCATATCGGTCCGTGCTTAAAGCTGCCTTAATCTCATCTTTTGTATACAACAGTTTTTTCTTATTTAATAGCAGATGCAACGCTACGATAGCCTGACTTTGATGCTGCGCAGGAAAACAAAAAATCCAAGTCAAAAAATCAAACCATTGACCGAACCATGATTGGGTGTGGTAGGATTTTAATATCGTTTTCAAGTTGCTATGCGAGATTGTATCATTTTTACTTGGCGCTCGAATCATTGCCTGCATTTCTTGCATTTTGATTAAGGCTACAACGTCTATCGAGGCCTTTTCATCATCAAATTCAAAAGTTTGCTCTGGATGCTGAATCATTATGGTATTGATGAGATGAGATATATGTGCTCGAACGTAATTGAATCGACCCAGTTTATTTAAACACCGGGTTAGTGCCCTAATCAGGTCACTTAAATCTTTATTGTGCATTTTTGATGTCAATACAGTGATGGCGATTACGGCATCTAAGCGTACATATTTGTTTTCATCGTTGAGCATCCTTAAGAGGGGTTGAGTCAATCGGTGGCTTGTTGTTATGTCTAGCTTAGGAATTAATGCGGCTATAGCCTTTAATGCTTCACTGCGCATTATACTAAGCATATGATTGAGATTTTCTAATAAAGGTTCAATCCATTGTTCGACTTCCGGTATGTCAAGCTTAGGAATGAAGTTGGCTATCGTGAGGAGCGCATCAATGTCCGTAAAATAATGTTTATTGTTAAGCTTGATTAACAAGGGTGTAATCCATTGTTGAATGTCTGTTGCGTCAAGTTTAGGAATTAACGCGGCGATAGCCTGGAAAGCAGCCGTTCGTACAAACCAATCTTCATCGTTTAGCTTTGCTAGTAAGGGTTGAATCAATCGCTGGATGTCTGTGCTCTTAAGTTTGGGTATTAATAGAGTGATTGCTTCTAGTGCACGAGAGCGTATCGTACTGTCTTCGTCGTTGAGCCTCGCTAATAAAGGTTCAATCCATGGTTGCGTTTCTGTTGTTTTATGTGTAGAAATTAATGTGATTATAGCCGTGAGAGCAGCAGAACACGAATAAGTATTTTCATCGTTGAGGCTGGTTAATAAGGGCTGAGTTAATCGTTGGGTTTCTGTGAACTCAGGTCTGGATATTAATACCGTGATTGTTTTTAGTACTTGGCTAGTTATAAGCTCGTCTGTATCGTTGAGTTTCTCTAATAAGGTTTCAAACAATGGTTGTAGTTCTGTGATGTTAAGTTTGGGTATTAATACAGCTATTGCTTCGAGTGCTTTGCGGCGTATATACCAGTCTGTATCATTGAGTTTATCTAATAAGAGTTGAGTCAATTGTTGGGTTTCTGTGACCTTAAGTTTGGGTATTAAGTGAGTTAACCCCGTTAAAGCACGTATCTGCCGAGCCGGATCTTCATTATTGTGGAGTGTTGCTAATAAAGTCGTAGAGAGTTTTTGAGATTGTTCTGGCGTGAGATTGGAAATGAAAACATTTAGTGCCTCATAAGCCTTGGCCCTCACACGCCAATCATCATCTGCCACAGCCCATACTAATAAGAGTTCAAATAATTGTTTCTTTTGAGTGATTTCAAGCTGGGGAATCAATAATGTGATCACTATTAGCGCTTTACTGCGCACTAACCCATCGTTATCGTTGAGTGTTGCTAATAAAGTGTTAAATAATAGCCCGATTTGTGTTGTTTCAAATTTGGGTAGCCATCTGGCTAGTATGTCTAACGCGAGACTGCGATGACGCCAATGACTGTTGTTGAGCATATGAAGCTCAGCAGACAACAAAAGTCTAGTCATCCATCGTTCAACGATCGTTGCTTCAGCACTTGCACTGAGT
>CAZBSX010000214.1:0-3319 GCA_964494305.1 uncultured Legionella sp.
TAATCCGCAGTTTGATGCGTTGTTACCAAGTACTCATTAGCCCAGTACTCCCTATGAATTGTCGGTTTCATCCCACATGTTCTGAGTATGGATTGGCTGCTATGACGCAGTATGGTGTGATCAAAGGTTTAAGGAAATCGCTGGGGCGCGTGTTACGTTGTCACCCATGGTCGATTGGTGGATATGATCCGGTTTTACCTAATAATGAAGAGAAACGTTAATGGATATTCGAAGAGTTGTGTTGTACGGAGCGCTTACGCTGGTTGGCTATTTTCTGTGGATGAATTGGCAAACGGATTATCCGCCGCAAGTTATGCCTGAATCACAATTGACTGCGATGCCGCTAGCCAAAGAAGAGCGTTTATTGCCGACCTTAAATACGGGAAAAGAGCCGATCCTCAATGCAGAAGAAGCGCGATCAGCAGCTATTGGGGACGATGCTGTACAACGAGTTTATGTCAAAACCGATGTTTTAAGTGTGGCGATTGATTTAAAACATGGCGATGTGGTGAATGCACAATTGCGTGCCTACCCTGAGTCAACCCATCCACAAAGTAAACCGTTTACTTTATTACAAGACAACCCGGCTATGCGGTATATCGCTGAAAGTAATTTGGTCACGCTGCAAGATCACCGTGTTGTTACGGTCAATATCCCGTATAAAGCATCCACGCAAAATTACGAATTGGCACCGGACCAAAAGAAAATCACCGTGAGCCTCAGTGGTGAAACCATAGATGGGTTACAAGTCGTTAAACAATTTACCTTTCAACGTGGCTCGTATTTGATTGAAATGACTTACGACTTGGATAATCGAGGAGCGAATTCTTGGACGGGGTATTTGAATACACAGTTTCTTCGTTCATCACCGCAAGAAGATAAGACCAGCATGTTTCACATGGGGTCGTTTACCGGGGCATCTTATTCTGTACCCGGCCAATCTCGGTATCGTAAAGTCAGTTTTAAAGATATGAGTAAACGAAATTTGGATGTTGAAAGCACCGGCGGATGGATTGCTATGCAACAACATTATTTCTTAAGTGCATGGATTCCATCGGCGCAAAATACGCACCGGTTTTATACGCGTGCTGTGGATCAAGATTTTACGATCGGCCAAGTCAGTGACCCAATTACGGTAGCTCCAAACCAAACGCAAACCATTGCAACTCGCCTGTATTTGGGGCCTGAAGTTACCGAAACATTAAAAAATATTGCCCCTGGATTAGATTTAACGGTGGATTACGGCTGGTTGTGGTTCATTTCTCAATTGTTGTTCTCAGTGATGAAACACATTTATGCCTTTATTGGTAACTGGGGCTGGTCCATTATCTTAGTGACGATGTTGATCAAATTGGTATTTTATCGATTGCAGGCAGCCAGTTTCAAATCGATGGCGAGAATGCGTCGTTTACAGCCCAAAATTGCAGCGTTGCGCGAGCGTTTTGGGGATGATAAAGCCAAAATGAGCCAAGCTACTATGGAAATGTATCGCCAAGAAAAGGTCAATCCTTTGGGTGGGTGCTTACCGATTTTGGTCCAGATCCCAGTATTTATTGCGTTGTATTGGGTGTTAATTGAAAGTGTGGAATTACGTCACGCGCCATTTGCACTGTGGATTTCAGATTTATCAGCAGCGGATCCGTACCACGTACTACCGATTATCATGGGGTTCACCATGTTGATTCAACAAAAACTTAATCCTGCGCCACCTGATCCGATGCAAGCGAAGATCATGATGTTTTTGCCCGTGGTCTTTACGATTTTGTTTTTAAACTTTCCTGCCGGGCTAGTCTTGTATTGGATCGTCAATAATACGTTGTCTATTTTGCAACAATGGTATATCACGCGTAAATTTGGCGAAGCAACACCTACGCCGGCCAAGCCTAAAAAAGCTGCGCAGTGAGTGCGGATACCACGATTGTTGCGATTGCTACGCCGCCCGGACGAGGTGGCGTAGGAATTGTTCGACTCTCTGGCCCTGACGCGCTCACTGTTGCGCTTCGTTTGATGAAGCGCCAAAATTTACCACCACGAATTGCGCAATTTTGTACTTTTTATACATTAGCTGGCGATGTACTGGATCAAGGAATTGCTCTGTATTTCAAAGCGCCGCATTCCTTTACAGGTGAAGACGTGGTCGAATTTCAAGGCCACGGTGCGCCGATTGTCCTCGATCTGTTCGTCCAAGAATTATTACGCTGTGGTGCGCAATTGGCGCAACCAGGTGAATTTTCTTTACGCGCATTCTTAAACGACAAAATGGATTTGGCCCAAGCGGAAGCAGTCGCTGATTTGATTCATGCACATTCTGCGTCCGCCGCGCGGATGGCGATGCGGACTTTGCAAGGCGAATTCTCGCGACATATCGGTGCCTTGAATGCGCAAATTATTCATTTGCGTTTGTATGTTGAAGCAGCCTTAGATTTTCCTGAAGAAGAAGTCGATTTTTTGAGTGATGGCCATATTGCCGAGAAATTAACGCAAGTTCGGAGCGATTTGGCTAAAATTCGAGGCCAAGCGGCGCAAGGTGCGATGCTGCGGGAAGGCTTAACGGTGGTCATTGCCGGGCGCCCGAATGCCGGAAAATCAACATTGATCAATTGTCTGGCACAGCGTGATGTGGCGATTGTGACCGATGTCCCCGGGACAACTCGCGATGTGATGCGTGAGCATATTCTGCTCGATGATATTCCTTTGCATATATTGGATACTGCGGGATTAAGAACCGATACCGAAGATGTGGTGGAAAAAGAAGGGATCAAACGCGCCTGGGCTGAGCTAAGTCGGGCTGATTGTGTGATCTTGGTTATGGATTGCACTGTTGAAGAACAAGACGAAACGCTCATTTTAGAAATAAAAATGACATTACCTGATCAAATACCAATAATTTTAGTGTACAATAAGGTAGATAAAATCGGGAAGTCAGCTTGCAAAGAAGGTACAGCACTGTATGTATCTTTGAAAAATCAGGAAGGTTTGACCTTATTAAAGGATGAAATTAAGTTGGTAGTTGGCTATCAACCTCAAGAAGGTCAATTTTTAGCGAGAAGACGGCATTTGGAGGCCCTCGATCAGGCAATGCACTGGTTAAATCAAGGTGCTGAATTATTGATTTCGCAACGAGCAGGGGAGCTGTTGGCGGAAGACTTACGCTTAGCCCATGCAGCATTGGGAGAAATCACCGGTGAATTTACAGCAGATGATTTGCTGGGAGTGATATTTTCTAGTTTCTGTATCGGAAAATGAGGGTACAGCGTTCAACGGTTGAGGGGCTTTAGCATGGCCATAGATTTTTTTCATCAAAGATACATATTGAAGC
>CAZBSX010000215.1:0-3301 GCA_964494305.1 uncultured Legionella sp.
AAGGGCAGAGTATGTTGCCGGTAATAGGAAGAATTGAGTGCTTTCCATTGATTATTAGGGTTTAATCGTTGCGCCATATAACCAAAACTTGTTAATTGTACCTGTAACGTACTGGATTCCAGTAAGGCACGTTCATGAACCAGTTCTACAAATTGAGCAAAGCCCTCTGCTGCAGTTCGGATTTTACGGTTCTTGCCAAAATCACCAAATGCAAGCACGGCAAATCCTACTGTGATACTGATAATCAGCATGACCACTAAAATTTCGATTAAAGTAAAACCTCGGCCTAAGGATAGCGCTCTTTGGTGGCGAGTCCTATCGGCTTGGCCCGAGGTTTTTGGCGCTGTGTCGCAGCACTTAGCGTAAGAATTAACTGGCATTCCAATTACCAATTTCAGCATTGATACCTGCACCGCCAGGCTGACCATCTGCACCATTGGTAAACACATCCACGTCGCCATGTTGTCCAGGATTCAGATATTGATACTCATGGCCCCAGGGATCTTTGGGCAGAGATTTGAGGTAGGCCTTCCAGTCTTGGGGGGTCGGGCTACTAGTTGGTTTTTCAACCAAAGCTAGTAAACCCTGTTCAGTAGAAGGGTAGAACCCGTTATCAAGTTTATACAAATCTAAGGCATTTTGGATCGCGAGAACGTCTTGTTTGGCTTTTACAATGCGGGCCTCATCCGGCCTGCTGATAATTTTAGGTACGACCAAAGCGGCTAAAATCCCCAAAATAACCACGACCACCATAATTTCAATTAGCGAAAATCCGCGTTGTACATGTTTCATTGGCTAGTTCTCCCTGTAGGTTGGGCCTTGGCCCAACAATAGCGTTTCGTTGGGTCAAGGCCCAACCTACTGTCTTAAGATACCAATTGTTCCATTGAAAAAATAGGTAATAATGTAGAGAGCACGATAAATAACACTACGCCACCCATAAATAGGATGATCATAGGTTCCAGTAAAGTCAAGGCGGTATCAATCAGACGTTTGACTTCATTATCTAAATGATCGGCCGCGCGTTCCATCATAACCGCTAACTGACCGCTTTTTTCTCCACTGGCAATCAAATGCAACGCCATTGGTCGTAAAAAAGTAGTCTTTTTTAATGCGATATGAATCGCTGTACCTTCTTTCACATCTGTCGTAGCCTGATCAAAAGCATGCCTCATGATGAGATTGTTGACAAGGCTTGCCGATACTCGCATCGTGTCTAATACACTGCCGCCTGCAGAAAACAAAATACCAAAGGTATGGATGTAACGTGCAACATTGACGGTTTTGACCACAAATGCAATAAGCGGTAGTTTTAAAATCATGCGATGCCATTGTAATAAGGCTTGTGGATTTTTGAGTCGCTGCTTCACGCCAAAAGCGAGGAGCACGCAGCCAATTAGTACGTAGATGCCATAGTTTTTGATAAAATTACTCATAGTGATGAGTACGATGGTCATACCAGGTAAGGTTTGTCCGGAGCTGGCAAAAACACCGACGATATCGGGGACCACGTAGGCTAAAAGAAAACTAATGATCGTGATGGAAATTACGATCATTAAACAGGGGTAAATCAGCGCCTGTTGAATTTTCTGACGGATCACTTGTTGATTTTCAGTGTAGTCGGCTAGTTTTTCTAAGACCAGATCCATCCGGCCTGTGTGTTCTCCTGCAGCCAGCGTAGCGCGATATAGTTCAGGAAATGCATGTGGATACTCAGCCATGGCTTGAGCTAGGCCATATCCTTCTAACACTTTAGCGCGGACCCCAATAATCAGGCGACGAGTACTGTCCACCTCAGATTGATCAGCAACACCGCGGAGTGCCTCGTCGATTGGAATTCCTGCTTCCAACAGTGTGGCCAATTGACGAGTAAACAAAGCCAAATGCGCAGGGCGAAGTTTGTCGTTGTGTTTGGATTGGGTCGATTTTTTATAGGTCTGTACCGAGATGGGGATTAAGCCTTGTTCACGCAAGAGTTGGCGTGCGTGGCGCTCTGAGTCGGCCTCGATGACGCCTTTACTTGAATTCCCAGTTTTTTTCAACGCTTGATATTGAAATGCACCCATTCTCTTTCTTAAACCAAAATGGCAGGTATGAACCTAGTGTATTCCATTGATAGGACTTACGCAAAACATTAGCAGAGCGTATGTAACAGAATTTTGAATTTCAGTTTATATCCTCAAATATCATCTATACTGACAGAAAGGTGAGTGATGCATCAATCTAAATTTCAGGAGATGACTATGCCAAGTATTTCAATCAATGAGGTTAAAAAAGCATTCTCTTCACTGGAGCTGGCGCCCACTGCTGATAAAAAATCGATCAAAAAAAAGAGTTTGGCGCTTTTAATGCACTTGCATACCGATCGAACTGGATTGAGCGCAACAGCAGAGAGTGAACAAAGGACAAGAGCCATTAATGAGGCTAGAGAAATTTTACTGTCGACCCTTTCAGAGCAAGAATTATCAGACTTTGTATCACAATTGAATCATTCTACCTCTACTGCGTCACTTGTTTCGAACGCATCAAGAGAGAAAAGCTTAGGCCATACCATTACTATACCTTCGGTCATTCGAATTATAAATCGTCCCGAACCTAAAAGCTTTGTAAGCGTATATACGGTACATTCAGAGCCTGAAGCGTCATTTTCAAGTGGATGGTTTGGTTCGTTATTCGGTGGCGTCACACCTCCTGCTGAACCTGAACCAGAGCCTATTCGCGCGCTCACGGCCTTGTGTCTCGGAAATGAGGATTCTGGAAAGAGTGGGTTTTTTGACGCAGCATTTAAAAATTACGAATCAAGAACGGAGTTTAAAGTAGTTACATTAGATAAAGTAAAATATTATTGGTATTGCCTGGCTGGCCAAGAAAGATTTAGAGCGATCACGGAATCTTATTATGACAGAGCGAATATCATGGCTTTTTTTGGCGACGACTACGCATCGGTAAGGAATTGGATTTCAACAAGTCAAACGCGTCTTACTCAGCATCAACAGCAAGAAGAGCAACCTGAGTTGTATTATGTTTCTTATGTGAATGGTACCCTGAATCTACAACCATGGGGTGAGATCACAGAAAATGACTTTAATCATCAACAAACCCAGCAGAAGATTCCTTCTGAGCATGTTCATCAATTTATGACGCAATTTTACAATAAAATTAACGATATCTTGCAGTCTGAAAACCCTCACCCTAACCGTGCACGCATCCAGGGAGGTCCTAGATCTTAGTAGGTTGGGCCTTGGCCCTGAGGGATCGACTCGTTTTTTTGATCATGATGCGCATCTTTTGTTGCAAAACC
>CAZBSX010000216.1:0-3281 GCA_964494305.1 uncultured Legionella sp.
ATGTTTCGAATTAGCGTCCAGAGTTTTTTACCACCGATCATCACAACATTATTGTATTTTACCATTTTTGGCATCGTCATCGGCAAACGAATTTCAACGATCGAAGGATTAGATTACAGTACGTTTATTGCACCAGGTTTGATCTTAATTGCCGTCATTAATAATGCCTACACCAATACTGCTTCGTCATTATTTACGTCACGCTTTCAACGCAGTATCGAGGAAATTTTAATCAGCCCCATCCATCCCAGTTTGATTTTAATTGGCTATGTTCTGGGCGGCGTTGCACGTGCTCTATTAATAGCATTGTTGGTCCTTTGTGTTTCAGCATTTTATTGTGATCTGCATTACACACAATTACCATTCACCCTCTTCATTGTCAGTTTGATTGCCAGTCTATTTTCTCTGGCGGGCTTCACGAATGGCATGTTGGCCAAGACATTTGATGATGTGATGCTGGTGCCTACATTTATTTTATCGCCTTTATCTTACTTAGGCGGTGTCTTTTATTCGATTACGATGCTGCCCCCATTTTGGCAAAATTTTGTACTGTTGAATCCTATTTTTTATATGGTTGATTTATTGCGATACGCGTTATTGGACCACCCCAGCACACATATCAGCGTTGCGTTAGGGGTGTTATCTCTATGGGTCGTAGGATTGTTTGGATTTAATTTACTTTTATTACGACGAGGGACTGGGCTTCGAGATTAAACACCAGATGTCCGTGATAATACTACACTTGAGTTGTCCTTGTACTGTGCTGATTGAGACAAAATATCTGTAACATTCCCTGTACAACAAGGCCTACGAAACAATCGATATAAAAAAGAAGTCGGTTGAGTTTGCAAGGGCACCGTATCATCCACATTCCCTCCTTGGCTAGCAGTACTGAGATAGCGAAGATCTAGATCTTCATGTGATTCCTCAATCACTGGAAATACTTTTGAAGATGGATGATGAGAACTTATAGCATGAGAAGGTGGCGGCGTGTGCTGACTAGAAGCATTGGTAACAACCGGTTTAGTAGGCTCGACAACCATAGGAGAAAGTGGCGTCACAGGCTGACTAACAACAGAAGAAGGGCTTACAGGTGATACCGCTTGAGGTGATGTTTCTTCGGATGTATTCCCTAAAGTCAATACCGAGTCGATCTGCAAACATGTATCACCCAGTTGTTGTCGTACTTCAGCCATGCTATTCGTTTTTAATATTCTAACCGCAGCTACGCATAATTCTTTCGAAACCGTAAGAAACGCCGGAGGTGGTGAAAAAGTCAATTGCATACATTCGCTTTTGATTAATCGATCGATGGCTTCTTTTTCGTCGCTGGTTAGTTTAGAAAAGTCATAATGATCTTGTACGACTTCAAATTTTTCACCCATCGACAATCGTGGGTAATCATTTTGATCTATCCAGTAATTTGCAAACTGGCGACATTCGAGCGTTCCTGTTGGTAAAATCACCGCAGACGGCTGAACAAAATTGAGTAACTCAATAACCAAAGGCGTAAAATGAGGCTGTCCAGCACCTGTATAATTCGCTTCCAAACCCATCTTGATCTGGCTTGAATTCAATTGATAGTCGTCTATCACTTTAGCAAAAACTTGCTTAAATTCTGCCAACGGATCCATTGAAGATGGTGGAACAAACCATTGATTTTTGTTAGCAAGCAACTGACTAATTATTGGGCAACCACTCACCTGAAAACTTGTTTCTGGACTCCAAAAAATACTGATTGAAAGGATAGAAGGCTCCTTTATGGTGACTGCAGAATTTAATCTCAAAGTAAATTCAGCGCCATGCATTGGATATATAAACAGTAGAGTCTTATTTTGCAAGAAAATCCTCGATAAGCAAAAATGCTTAGTAAACGTAATGTATCACGAAGCGATACACATAAAGGCGACGCCCGATAAACATTACCGTAATAAAAACAATGACTATACCCTTTTATGATCATTTTTTCAACATAGGATACATGTTTTGACAAAAAAAATGCACGGAAAACCTCGAGGTCAAGGCAAGTTTTGTTGTTGTTAATGAAGGAGTTAAAACGAAGAGATCGAGGTTTTGCGTAAGTCCTAAAAAATTTGGTGGGTGAGAAACAGAAGTAAGACTGTGTTATCGAGACCAACCTCTATTAAAACAGGACGCTTCCGGTAAAAACCTCTAGTCAATACTAGATGGTTTGCGCGCTCCCGTCACCCCTGACCAATCGGCCAGTCGTCGTAGGTTGTTCGATAAGCACTAGTCTTACTATAAATATAGACTAAAAAACTCATTTTGTCCAATTTTTAACCTAATATACCTCCGCTTACACTGATATTGCCTGAAAGCATAAGCGTTGAATCTCTTGATGCTGGTTCTTAAATAATACCGTAGAAAACTCCTCACAGAGCGCGTACACCACTAGATAATCCCCAACCAAATAAGCATCAGAATGCAATGCAAAAGGGCTTAAATACACCGCGCACCCAAAGGGAATATGAAACCCCGTGAAATAAAAATTCTGCCCAATTTGGCGGCCCAGGAGAATATGCCCACCGGCCTGCGCATTTTGGGGCGCCCAAAAATGAGGTTGATCATGGTATTCTATGTACTCCCCACCACCCAACGCCGCTTGCGACAAATAATGCGCCACATAATGCTTACCTATCGATACTTCCGTCAGCGGTAAATTCTGTCGAGTTTCAAACCTGATCGTACTACCTGGGGTGAGTAACTGCGCATCATAAAATGCCAAATCCGCATGATTGGCATGCACAATTGGGATAGGCATTGGTACGTCTTGCAGCTGCAACATACCTAAACCGCCCAAGATATTTGCTTCGGTATGATCACCAGTCGTTGCTGTAATCCATTCTCCGCGTACGATCGCATGCTTGGGTAACCGCAACCGGGCATCATTGCCCGTGGATATTTGCTGCGGTATCACTGGCTGAAGGGTTGGCATATCATGAGGTGAATACTGTAATTGATAGGTTTGTTGCGCAGACAGCACCGTGATAATATCCCGTGTAACCATAAAAGCATCTGCATGCTGGCCCACCCGATTCACAATCAAGCGATGGAGAGAGGCCAAGATTGCGGTTGGCAATTGACGAATATGTTCTAAATTATCGCGCATACAATTTAATACCCATAAAACGCATGGCCGCCATACTTAGAAACACAAAGACTGCAACCCAATTGAATATCGCCCAGCCCAAATATTCTGCTGGAGAAACCCCTAATGTCGCACTGATAAATATCCCAGAACTGGTCCATGGAATTAAGGG
>CAZBSX010000217.1:0-3265 GCA_964494305.1 uncultured Legionella sp.
TACCGATTTTTTCAACAATACTGTGGCTTTCAGGAAAATTTTAAAATATTTGAAACTAATCAATGCGATTATCAATGTTGCTCTAGGCATCGTTGCGGGCGCAACTCTGGGTTTTATAGCCGGTGGTTTGGTCGGAGCGGCAGTTGGTGCCAGTATTGGTGGTACAGTAGGTATTGGTACGGTATATGGCGGATCACGGTTTATGCTATGGCGTCGCTCAGACATCATGGCGAATCAATTAGCCACGGAGTATGTGGATGCCGTAGTTTCTTTCACGCAACCACTCGTGGGGTAACGGCGAAGCGCCCCACCACACGCATAAGCCCGCAAGGAGCAAAGCGGGTTGCGGGATCACAGGCCAATTGGATCACGATTCCCGCAATAATGACGTTATTAGGATTTGGTCGCCACTTGCTCGGCAACTTTTTCAGGTTTGGGTGCTGCGATGAGTTGAACAATACCCAGTTCGGTGGCGGTTTTTTTCGTGACGACTAAGACCACAGCCAGAGATTGGGTTAATTTTTCTTGGGTATTCTGATACACCACATCCAATGGAACCGTGATTCGCCATTGATTGGCTTTGATCAGGTTGACTTCAGGTTTACCAGCAATTTGGCTGCTTACGGTCAGTTGTTGTGTTTTGATGGTCGTCAGATTGCCGGATTGTTTTAATGCTTCATTAAAGCCAGTCCATCCTTGTTCCGTAAAACAAGATTTTAAACCTTGTAATTGGGTGTCCATTTTATCAAAACTGTAATCAAACGATTTGAGTGCAGCATACTGTGCCCAAAGAGATAATTCGATATCGCTGATAGGATTCGACGCGATTTGATAGAAACAATCTATGAGTGGTGGTGCTACCGGAGGTGCAGGCTGGCTCACTACCGTGGGCTTGAGTTCTGCAGCGGGCGCAGGTGTCGTGCTCGCTGGCGCAACTGTCTGTTCCGATTGAGCAGTCGGAGCAGAGGCTGGCAAGGTTGCTGCAGGGGTTGTTTTGGCGGCCACAGTAGATTGTGCTGGCGTCGTGTTGTTAGGTTTGGATGATTGGGTGGTTTTAGCACTTATTTGTTTTGATTTCGTAGATTTCTGAGGTTTTGCGTGAGTCTGTTTGGTTTCAGACGATTTGGTTTTGTTAGATTTTTTTTGCTTAGTGTCCGACTTATCTGCCAACACAGTATTGCACAAAACCAACAGACAAGACACGCAAAGAATATGGGTTATTTTTCTCATGTTATGGACGTCCCTAATCGATAAGCAAGAATGAATACCATTAGATTATCATGTCTGGTATGATGCGTACAATATTGAGGGTGGTGAGTTTTCTCATGTTTGTGATTACAGGTGGCGGCACTGGTTTGGGGCGAGCGTTGGCCCTTGCGTTGGCAAAACGTGACCAACCAGTGTTGATAGTGGGTAGAAAAAACCACGCTTTACAAGAAACAGCAGCGTGTTCCCCTCTGATTGATAGCTTTTGTGCGGATCTAAGTAATCCTGATGGCAGAGAACGCCTTATTCAGCGAATAACCCAGCAATCAACCCTTCAAGGCTTGATTCACAACGCAGGTATTATTGATCCCATTCTCCCGATGGCGCAGATGCAAATCCATGAATGGCGTACATGTATTGCAACTAATCTTGAAGCCCCGCTGTTTGTAACGCAAGCGTTACTCCCTTTTTTACGGCAAGCACGCGTGTTACATATTGGTTCAGGCGCTGCCTATTTTCCCATCAAAGGATGGAGTGCGTATTGTGTTTCAAAAGCTGCATTATCTATGCTGACACGCTGTTGGCAATTAGAAGAACCTGATTTACTCATGGCGTCTGTGATGCCAGGGATTGTGGATACACCGATGCAAGCCACAATTCGGCAAACGCATGCTATGGACCCACAAAAGCACGAGTTTTTTTGCCAACTTAAAGCATCTGGGCATTTGTTGGCTCCGGAAGCTGTGGCAGAGTTTTTAGTCTGGTTATTACTGGATGTAGCACCGGAATCGTACGTTTCTCAGGAGTGGGATATTTATGATACCAAGCATCATGCGTCGTGGTTGCGTCCGCCTTATACCGTTCCTCCTATAGAGTGATGAGCTGATGAGAAAAAAACTGTCTGCACGTATGCAAGGATATTCCACCCCAGAATTAACCTGGCGGTGTATGTTGTTAAGTGTCATATTAACGCTTTTATTGGCAATGTCGAATGCCTATTTGGCTTTAAAACTAGGGATATTGGCTTCTGCATCAATCCCAGCCGCCATCATTTCTATGGGGGTTTTGCGTTTGTTTAAAAACTCCAGCGTATTAGAACACAATGCGGTGCAAACCGCTGCGTCGGCTGGAGAAGCTATCGCGGGGGGGATTGTGTATACCATCCCGGCTTTGATCATCATTGGGTATTGGCATCATTTTGATTACGTGACGAATGTGTTGATTGCAATCACTGGCGGTGTCCTCGGAGTATTATTTTCGGTGCCGTTGCGGCGGATTTTGGTGAATGACACGAATTTGGCCTTTCCAGAAGGCAAAGCCATTGCTGCAGTCCTAGTGTCAACTAATGAGCAAGCGGGTCTACGCGATATTCTCTATGGGAGTTTGATTGGTGGCATCCTAGAATTGGCGCAAACAGGATTGAAATGTTTGGCCAGCAGCTGGACTTTGTGGTTTAGTATCAAACGGTATGTTTTTTCTGTAGGCATTGGGTTTTCGGCTACCATGCTTGGTGCTGGCTATTTGATTGGATTTGATATGGCCTGCAGCATCGGTTTGGGTGCAATTATCGCGTGGCTCTTGGCCTTACCCGCATTATCTGCAGTGTATCCCCATTTTTTAGCGACTGGTACTGCAAGTAGTGCTGGATTAGCACTATGGAATCAAGAATTACGGTATTTTGGTATTGGAGCGATGCTATTTGCAGGTATTTGGACGCTGATGACCTTAATCAAACCTTTGGCTCGGAGTATCCGCTCCTCATTACACACCAATCAAAAAATCTCGCATGCGCGCATAGACAAAGATTTACCGTGGTCAGCGATCTTGATGGGCATTGTAATTATGGTGTTCGTATTGATTTATTTGTTAAAAAATATTTTACCTATTGCCCAAATGGGATTTGGCGCCTCGGCGGGAGTAGGAGTGATCGCAGTGGTTGTGCTGTACATTGTGGTCGTAGGATTTGTATTTTCTGTAATTACGGCCTATTTTTCTTGCATGGTGTGCGTCACCGCAAGCCCGGGCAGTTCAGTGGTGATCGCGGGTATCGTTTTTGCTG
>CAZBSX010000218.1:0-3249 GCA_964494305.1 uncultured Legionella sp.
TGGTACATGGAATGGTGTGACTGCATTACAGATGGATATTAAAATTAAAGGTATTACGCAAGACATTATGCAACAAGCCTTGGAACAGGCGTTACATGGTCGCCGCCATATTCTAGACGTGATGAATCGCGCGTTGGCAGAACCTCGTGAAGAATTGTCACAGCATGCTCCTCGTATTGTGACCATGAAAGTTGCTGAAGATAAAATTCGCACGATCATCGGTAAAGGTGGCGCAACTATTAAAGGTCTGATTGAGACGACTGGTGTGGCTATTGATATTGACGATACAGGGTTAGTCCAATTATTTTCACCGAATCTGGATGCTCTAGATGAAGCCCAACGCCAAATTAAAGCGTTGATAGCTGATATTGAAGTCGGCCAAACGTATCATGGTAAAGTCAGTAAAATCGTTGATTTTGGCGCATTTATTAATTTGATGCCTGGAAAAGATGGATTACTTCATATCTCTCAAATTTGTAACGATCGTTCGCAAAAAGTAGAAGATGTGTTGCGTGAAGGAGAAGAAATTTCTGTCTTCGTGGCGGGTATTGATAAACAAGGCCGCGTGAAACTGGAATGGAAAGACAAACCTGGCGCACCGGTCAAAGAAGACGTAGCGACAGAACATGCAATCACGTCTACGGTTGATGTGGATGATTTACCAGAAGCATAAGTAAACTGTTTTTATTCTGGTTGTCGTGAGGGATCTTTTGAGTGTGGCTCGGTGCTGTGTTCGCAGATCCCTCATTACGTTCGGGATGATGAGTTATTCAAGCGTATGCATTAGAGGATGATGGCATGAAACATAAATCCGCTCGATTTGGTATTTATTTGTTACCCAATTTATTCACAACCGCCGCTTTGTTTTCAGCGTTTTATTCATTGGTTGCTTCGATGAAAATGCAATATGAAGCAGCTATTATCGCGATCTTCATTGGTATGATTGCGGATGGATTGGACGGACGGATTGCACGTCTTACGAATACCCAAACTGCATTTGGTGCCGAGTATGACAGCCTTTCCGATATGGTGACTTTTGGCGTAGCGCCTGCTTTGTTGCTCTATAGTTGGTCTTTACACCAATTGGGGAAACTAGGTTGGTTGGTTGCTTTTATTTATGCCGCAGCAGTGGCACTGCGATTGGCGCGTTTTAATACGCAATTAGAAACCGCTGATAAACGATATTTTCAGGGTTTAAGTTCGCCCACGGGAGCCGCGACAATTGCGTCGTTTATTGGGTTATGTCAGCAAAATGCTTGGACCAGTGAGTTTTTCTTGATTTTTACTGCTTGTTTGGCGGTGATCATAGCAGTTTTGATGGTATCCAATATCCGTTATCATAGCTTTAAAGAATTAGATTTTAAGGGCAAAGTGCCTTTCTTATATGTCTTGGTTTTGGTTGTGCTGTTTGCTGCAGTTGCCTCTGATCCATCATTGGTGATTTGGATTGCGTCAGTCGCTTATGCAGCATCTGGACCCTTGCAAACGTTGATGACCATCCAGCGAGTTCGAAAGCAACGACGTTTACTGAAGCATCGTTATGGTAAACGTTGATTTTTGGGATGATATCCGGTCATTTACTTGATAACAGTGATTACATAGTGTTAAAATAAAATACTATTTTTGATTGTTATGACAGGAAGAGCAATGCAACATATTGGCCCGTTTGTTGTTTTATTCAGTTCAAATAATACTTCTATTCCAGAATTCCAATGGTGCTATTTGGTGTATAACGATGCAGCCGGTACTTGGTCGATGCATACAAGTCCAGTTGGAGAAGATGGTGTTCCTGACTGGGATAGTGATGTATTAACAGAACACCCTGTCCCAGAAAAAATTCAAGTTGTGGCCTATCCGGAATCCATGCAGCAAACACTGACATGGGCTAATGCGTATTTTGCAGTGCAAGGTGCAGCGCTCTTGCGGTATTCGTCAATAGAAACGTGGCATTATATCGCCGACAATACCAATGGTGTGCCTTTTTCGCAAGAGATCAATGGTCATGATTTTCAATTCTTGACGCCACAAGCACCGCAACGAGAGGAACTGAACGAAGCCTATGCCAGCTGGTACGCACGGACTAAAAGTCGCTTGCCGAACTGTATTGTGGATGCACTATCTAAGTGCGTCGATCCATGGCTATCTAATATTGACAAAATATTAGCATTTACAAATGCGCGTAATTTGTTTAATGATAGCTCCTCATCTGCTTATCTCTTGACTGTGCAATTATATTTTAATGGTCAACAGCATAGATTGGAACGGTATTTGTATCGAGGTATTCTAGAGCGATTGCTTGGTTTGCGTGTTGAGCAATTTCAATCCACGGTATCGGAGTTACTCCAACGAGGATGGTCGTTTTCTTCAATGGCGTTTTATGCGTGTTTTTTGAGTTATCTAGGCCCTAAACATGCGCCAGCTCTGATCAAGTCAACGGCTGTACAACAGCAAATTGTGACACTATTGTGTGCGAATGATGATGTATTTGCGTCTGAGATAAAGCATATTGCTGCTTGCGACAATGAAACGCGTGAAACAATACTTGCTATCCCGGATGTGAATGCTGCTTTGCGACGGCATATCAACTCATTGCATAGCCTGGATGCTTTGTTTTGGCGCCCAAATAGCTCAGCGTATGCAAATCACTCTTTCAAGGACTTTAAAAAAGACACCATTGTACAGGCCATAGGAATGGGTATTGTTGAAACCTGGATAACCGATCTTGATAGTTTCAATATAGCAAAAAAATGTACAACAACGGTCATGTTCAGCCAATTGGTATGGGCGCGGCCTGATTTGCTTGCGCAAAGCGTGCGATGTCCTCTCGATGCTGCTGAAGCCATCCATATGCTCTTAGCAAACCCCACACGATCGGATGCGGAAATACTAGAGAAAATCACTGAATTTGTGAATGTTTTGCCTGAAGATGATTATACATCCTGCCTAAACCATCACCTTGTATATCGCGAGATAACACATGGTACTATCACAATCACCGCAGAACAAAAAATGGCGTTATTGAAGATTCCGCGTATCTATGATGCTATGTCGCATAATACGTTTGAAACGATGATGAATGGATTCGTCATGACGATTCCACAGAAAGAACTGTTGTTTGACGCGCTTTCTCCAACGAAAATTAAGCAGTTTATTCTGGAGACTGATGGGCGCATTCTCGGCTCCATGACACGGGAACAGAGAGTATGTGCGTATGCGACTTTTTTGGCACAAGAATTACAAAGTAACCCC
>CAZBSX010000219.1:0-3241 GCA_964494305.1 uncultured Legionella sp.
CAAATGCGGAAACCCAGGTGCACGTATTTTCAGCCGATAGGGTTTGTTCGCACCATCCGATACCAAATAAATCCCAAACTCGCCTTTGGGCGCTTCGACCGCGCTGTAAACTTCACCCGGCGGCAAACAAAACCCTTCCGTGAATAATTTAAAATGATGAATCAGAGATTCCATGTTTTCTTTCATGTCTACTCGCGTCGGCGGAGTAAGTTTGTTGTCGTTGATTTTTATGGGACCAGGATTCGCGCGTAACCAAGTCACACACTGTCGAATAATACGATTCGACTGGCGCATTTCTTCTACACGAACCAGATATCGATCATAACAATCACCGGTCTTACCCACTGGGATATCAAACTCAAGTTTATCGTAAGCTGCATAAGGTTGTTTTTTACGTAAATCCCAAGCAACATTAGACGCTCGCAACATCGGGCCCGAAAAACCCCATTGTAATGCTTGTTCTGGAGAGACTACGCCAATATCTACCGTGCGCTGTTTCCAAATACGATTGTCAGTAAGCAAGGTTTCATACTCATCCACACATTTTGGAAATCGTTCAGTAAATGCCCATATAAAATCGAGTAAACTCCCCTGGCGATTCACATTCATGGTCTCTACTTCACGCTCAGAATGCCATTTTGACGGTTCATATTGCGGCATCCGATCGGGCAAATCTCTTGCAACACCACCGGGTCGATAATACGTCGCATGCATCCGCGCACCTGATGCCGCTTCATAACAATCAAACAAATCTTCGCGTTCGCGAAAACAATATAAGAATACCGTCATCGCGCCAATATCTAATGCGGTGGCGCCTAACCATAACAAATGATTTAATATTCGGGTAATTTCATCAAACATCGTGCGAATGTATTGCGCTCGGATCGGCGCTTCAACGCCCAAACTTTTTTCAATGGCACGTACATAGGCATGCTCATTGCACATCATAGACACATAGTCTAAGCGGTCCATATACCCAATGCTATGGAGATACGGTTTGGTTTCTACTAGTTTTTCAGTCCCGCGGTGTAATAATCCAATATGCGGATCAGCACGAACAATGGTTTCGCCTTCCAATTCTAACACCAATCGTAATACACCATGCGCAGCAGGATGTTGTGGGCCAAAGTTCAATGTGTATTGTTGTAATTCAAGCATAATCAATGACTCATTTGTCTAATTGGGGTTGATCAAGGTAACGATTATCATCACGAATCACCTTCGGTACGGTAATACGTGGCTCGATACTCACGGGTTCATAAACAACTTTGGCAGATTGCGCATCATAGCGCATTTCAACATGACCGCTAACTGGAAAATCTTTACGAAATGGATGACCAATAAAACCATAATCCGTTAAAATACGTCTTAAATCGGGATGGTCACTGAACAAAATTCCAAACAAATCATACGCTTCGCGTTCAAACCACAACGCAGACTTCCAGATATCATGCACAGAGGGCACGACCAAATCATCATCATTGACAAAAACTTTCAGCCGTAACCGTTGATTCTTGGCGGTAGACAATAGATGATAAACCACCGCAAAACGAGGTTTTTCCCATTGCCCTTGCTTAGATTCGCCGCGCTCAACTGCACGGGAGAATCCATCAACCGTGGCATCATCGGTTTCCCAATCATAGACACCATATAATAAATAATCGACCGCGCATACATCAATTAATTGATTAAATTCAAATCCCCGCCGATCACGTAAAGCCAACAATATTGTACGCAAGTGCATCACGTCACATTCTACAGTGACTTCACCGTGCGCAACGGTAATCGCAAGCAGGTCTTGCTGAAATTCAGTTTTTAATAAGTCACTTAGCTGCTGTCGTTGCGTCATAATGTCATCACCGCTCAATAATTTTTTTGCGTTTGATCTTATTTTGTAATTGGATGATGCCATACAATAAGGCTTCGGCAGTAGGCGGACACCCAGGAACATAGACGTCCACAGGTACAATCCGATCACAACCGCGTACTACGGAATATGAATAATGATAATATCCGCCGCCGTTGGCACATGACCCCATTGAAATCACCCAACGTGGCTCTGGCATTTGATCATAAACTTTACGCAAGGCAGGTGCCATTTTATTACATAATGTACCTGCGACGATCATCACATCAGATTGCCGTGGACTGGGACGAAAAATAATTCCGAAACGGTCCAAATCATAGCGCGATGCACCCACATGCATCATCTCAACGGCGCAACACGCCAAACCAAAGGTCATTGGCCACAACGAACCACCTTGCGCCCAACCTACGAGTTTGTCGATTGAGGTCGTGACGAATCCTTGTTGATGGAATTCTGATGGCTGCGTTATTCCCATTCTAAAGCACCTCGTTTCCACTCATAAATAAACCCGATCACCAATAATCCTAAAAAAATCATCATCGCACTAAATCCATACCACCCCACTTGGCGCAAAACCAGTGCCCAAGGAAAAAAGAAAGCGGTTTCCAAATCAAAGATAATAAACAGAATTGCGACCAAATAAAATCGAACATCGAAAGGAATATGCGCTGATTCAAAAGCCGGGAAACCACATTCGTACGGTGAGTTTTTTTCCGCATTGGGCTTACTAGAGGAAAGCAATGCTCCTGCGCCTAATAACACTGAGCCCAACACAAGACCGATCACAATAAACACAAGAATGGGCAAATAGAGTGATGCCATGAAATCACCTTAAATTCAATAGACTACTAATATTGGTACCGAAGGCCGGACTCGAACCGGCACAGCTTGCGCCACCGCCCCCTCAAGACGGCGTGTCTACCAATTCCACCACTTCGGCTTACTTTTTTAAACTTACACAGTTTTTAATGGTTAACAATCCACCAGCGTCAAAACCAAAAGAAGTGATTTTTGAGCAAGCACGTAGAATTGTCAACCGATTATTGATCAGATACAGGAATCGGGAGTGAATTAGATGTTGTTTCTGCATCGATTGCGGGTAAAGCCAACGAAGTCTGGTACTGTTTAGCAACCATAGCAGACAACGTCACGCTGGTCGCAAAAAAAGCCAGGACCAACCCTCCTGTGAGTTTAAACAAAAAATTTCCTGTTCCCTGACTACCAAATACAGTATTAGAAGCACCTGATCCAAATGCCGCGCCAATATCAGCACCTTTCCCATGTTGCAAAAGCACCAAGCCGATAATGATTATTGCAATCAGGATATGGATGATTAACAATAATTGATACATTTTACGATTTCTCCAAACTGTT
>CAZBSX010000220.1:0-3230 GCA_964494305.1 uncultured Legionella sp.
CCCCAGCACTTGAGAAAATTCGAAGTGTGGTTTTAGGCACAATCAACATGATTTTAGCATTTAAAGACACCGTTTGTGTGCTTGTATCTAAAGCGGTTTCTCCATCGTGATCAAACGCAAATAAACTAAACTCGTCAAACGTAAGGTGTGCATCAGGAAACTGCATATAATTAGCCTCAAATGCAAAATAAGGCGTCAGCTCGTAGCCAAGAGATAAGCCCCACACCCCGCCACCCTCTTCCACTGTAATTGGCGTCGAGAGACTGAGCGCTGAATTTTGGTTATCTTCGCTAGGCACTAATCCAAACCAGGTCGTTGCCCCCCAACCCCCAACGCCTCCGACATAGAACGGATGAAGAAAGGAAAGCTCAGATTTTTCTACTGCATGCGCTACACTGAAACAAGTACAAAGAACGACCCAAAGCAATTTTTGCATCTGTGAAATCCGTTTAAACAAACGTCTATCACAGTATCATGCGAATAAACGTTATCAATTTATTTTTATTATTGGTTAGGTTTTTATTATTGGTTAGGGTTTGCTGACCATTCAATTCCCCACCGGCTACGCCCCGTGGCTTGTCCGCGAGGCGTAGCGTTTGTGTTTACGTTTGGATTATCCGCATCCATGGCCTGTGCCACCACAGAGCTGGCCGTCTGACGTCAAACCACCGTAACGATAGCAATTCCAGTCGTCAATGCATTCTTGCGGCGAGGTATGATGCTGAGATGCACACACTCTTTGTAACGTACCATAAGCATCAATCATGGTTTTATAAACAAAATACATATTGGAACATATTCTTTTGTGAATGCCTGCGCCTGCACAATGGCATTCAGTTGCTACTTTGAACGACTCACAAAAATCAGGCGACGTGATGGTTGCAACAGGGCATGAACCCGTGCCCGCGTCTGCAAATACCAGTGAACTTAACGCGAACAAACCACTCACTAATAGCCCTTTAAACAATTTTTTCATAAACCACACACCTTACGTTTTAGACAAAAAACTGATCTATCGAATCAGCAAACAAACAGCTAAGTTATTACATATGTTCTTCACATACAAGAAAAATTTCAATTACCGAGTACCACCCACCGTCAATGCTGAGATTTTAAGTGTAGGTTGTCCTACGCCTACCGGGATAGACTGCCCCTCTTTACCGCAAACACCAACGCCTAAATCCAGGCCCAAATCATGACCCACCATCGTGATGTTGTGCATCACCTCGGGCCCATTCCCAATCAAAGTTGCGCCTTTCACCGGTTGGGTGATTTTACCATTTTCGATTAAGTACGCCTCACTTGCAGTAAAAACAAATTGCCCAGACGTGATATCCACCTGCCCTCCGCCGAAGTTCACAGCATATAATCCAGACTGAACTGAACGAATAATATCTTCAGGATCATCTTGTCCTGCTAACATATACGTATTCGTCATGCGCGGCATAGGAACATGCGCATACGATTCTCGTCGACAATTGCCTGTTGAGCGCATATTCATCAATTTTGCATTGAGATGATCCTGCATATAATTGACTAAAATCCCATCTTCAATCAATACTGTGTTTTGCGTGGGAGTACCCTCATCATCCACGCTCAGCGAACCGCGACGATTCTCCAAAGTACCATTATCTACAACCGTTATGCCTGAAGCAGCCACTTTTTCACCGATTCGCCCGGAAAACGCAGACAGCCCTTTGCGATTGAAATCCCCTTCCAAACCATGACCTACCGCCTCATGTAACAACACGCCTGGCCAACCTGGACCAAGAACAACCGGCATCATACCTGCAGGCGCATCAACGGCGTCTAAATTCAATATCGCTTCACGTACCGCCTCACGCGCATAATGGAGTGCGTGATTGTTTTGATTGAAATACGTATAGTCAACACGTGCCCCACCGCCCGAACGCCCTGATTCTCGTCTCGCTTTGTCTTCCACAATCACAGACACATGCACACTCACTAGAGGTCTCACATCTGGAACCATTTGACCGTGCATATTCATAATCAAAATCACTTCATACGCAGCGGATAACGAGGCATTGACTTGAATCACACGCGAATCGCAGCGGCGCGCCTCTGTATCAATTGCTTGTAGAAGTGCAATTTTTTCATGTTTCGACATGCTATCAATCGGATTCATATCTGCATAATACGCAATCGGCTTCGGTTGGGTTTTGATGGCTCGAATTTTTGATTGCGGACCATGCGCAATAGAACGCGCGGCATTGGCTGCTCGCTCTATTGCAGGAAGAATAATATCATCGCAATAGGCATATCCAGTTTTTTCACCACTGACTGCACGAATCCCTACACCGCGGTCAATCGAATACGTTCCGCTTTTGACTTCAGAATCTTCGAGATACCATGATTCATAACACCCGCTTTGAAAATACAAATCAGCTGCATCAATATGTTGGCCTAATAAAGACTCCAAAACGCGCTGAATCTGAACCTCCTCTAGCGCTGAAGGTTTAAACAAAATATTTTTGGCCAACGCTAAGTGTTCGTTCATTCTAAAATATCCAGAAATAAAATTGTTATATAGTAAAAGTGTTCCCCTTGAAAAGCAAACAACTTAACGCTATATATGGTATACTGAAGATTGAAGTTTTAACCATCATGATTGGAGTGCAAAATGAGTAAACAAAGCGTTTCAGCGTTTTCCCGGAGTGCAGAATCAGTTTTAGCGACCAATAAAGTATTACGTAATACCTACATCTTACTCGCGTCAACTTTTATATTTAGCGCACTGATGGCGTTTATTTCTGTCGCCACGGGCGTGACTCATTTGAATCCCCTTTTCTTTATCGTTGGTGCTTACGCCTTAATGTTTTTAACCCATGCATTGCAAAATAGTCCGTGGGGATTACTTTCAGTTTTTGCCTTTACTGGATTTATGGGATATGCCTTAGGGCCAGTATTAAACGCGTGTATTGCGCATTTTCATAACGGTCCACAAATCATTGCTACTGCATTTGGCGGCACTGGAATGATCTTTTTTGCGTTATCTGCTTACGCGCTAACCACTCGGAAAAATTTTAGCTACTTGGCTGGGTTTTTATTTGCAGCAATGATGGTTGCGTTGTTGGCAATGATTGGAGGGATTTTTTTCCAAATTCCTGCGTTACAACTGATGATTTCTGCAGCATTCGTACTGATTTCTTCAGGACTGATCTTATTTCAGACCAGTGAAATTATTCATGGTGGAGAAACTAATTACATCG
>CAZBSX010000221.1:0-3225 GCA_964494305.1 uncultured Legionella sp.
CAAGATCCCTTGTATCGTGCACTCACGTCTCGTGATGACCCAAATTCTGGTACAGAACGAACGGTCTTAGAAGCAATTAGAGATGCAAAAATAGCCAGTGATTCTACCGAGAGCAATAAAACACAGTATTGGCGTTTTCAAGGCAAACCCAAAGCAATGCATACGATGGGTATAACTGCAGAGCGCTATAATATGCTGCAGCCTCTCGCAAAAGGTAAATCTTATAAAGATGAAACAGACGACCATTTGAACCAGACAGGAAAAGGTACCTTGGAATTTCATCGACCCAACGATACCCCTGAGAATAGAAAAAATAATTTAAAACATGCATTGGCTTTATCCGAGGCCATTGTCTTAAAAGCAGAAGACTATCGAAAACTCGGGTTTGTACATAATGATCTCAAACCTGAGAATTTTATGTTCAAACCCAGACCTGACGGCAGTTTTTCAGTTGAATTTATTGACTGGGCGACCGGCGGATTTGCGCGCTCTTACGTCACCAGCCGTAAGGAAGCAGCCAAACCAGAAGAATTATTTCAAAAATTGTTTGATTGCCCATGCACAGCTAGCGATCGTCAACCAGATGGGCTAACCACTTATCAAGGCCCAAAAGGACGTTTTTTGAGCATCCAAGGGACAAAGATCACCTATGGTATCAATCCAAGCCTGGAAATTCTCCATGGTCGCCGTAATTGCACCTTGCCTTATATTGCGCCCAATACAGTGTTAGGGCGCGAGTTTGAGCGTCAACCCTTAGCTGCAGGAAAGACCAATTCCAAATATGATACGACCTTGCTCGCAAATGATACCGCCATGGATGACTGGGCATTAACCGCACTCACATTTGGGATTTGTAACCGCAAAGCGTATCTGACCTTAGCAAAAGGTCGTACGCTCTCTGACTACAAAGTTCCTGGTGTCCTTGAGCCTCGTGGCGATCAACTCATGGTAACCGACCCGAAAAAATTTAATGAGTTTTTTGCCCCAGAAGCCAGTGACACTATCATAGACCCAAATAGCGATATCAATAATCCCGATGCGGTGATGTACATCCCTTCCACATTACGAGAAGGACAGCCATTGCATTTGTATCAAAGACTCCAACAACTCAGTTTAGAGCCCGAACTTGAATTAGAGGTTAAAGATAAGATTCGTGCTGTATTGGACAAAGTACACCGCGCCGTTGCAAATGGCGTCGGGTTGTCGCAGCAAGATCTGAAACAACAATTAAGCATCGCAACCGAATGCTTGCGCGCCGTCACCCAGCAACAACACACCCAACAAATGAAACAAGAACACTCAATTCTGCAGGAAGCACTGAAAGCCGAACCCGCTCAACTCCTACAACCTGCTGCATTTCTACCAGAACAAAAAAACATCGAAATTCTTTGTACTTATCCACGAGAAGCAGCTGACAAAACTAAGGTGTGTGAAATCCTTGAAGATTTACCGAACAATTGGTTTCAGAACAATATTTTGAAAGATGACCATGCGCCCGTACGTGATTTATTACCGATGGCGATTGCACGTAATCAGTCAGATATTGTAAGCGTATTATTGAAAAAAATGACGCCTGACTCTAAACTTATCGACTTAGTCCGCACGCAAGGACTACTCATCTATGCTTTGCAACAAGGCATGACGACCACTGCGCTAGATATCATTACAGCTCTGAAGGCATCTAATACAGATGACCAAACTATTTTTAATTTGATGTTATACACGTATGGACCAAAGGAACAAGTTCCTTATATCACTTGGAATACTAATGCATTCCATGCTGCAATTCGTAATAAGAATCAAGAACAACTCAATCTAATCTTGGCGTATCTCCCTACTGCCACTACAAAAACTCCTTCTCCTGAACCTGAAGCACGCCAAGCTGTAAAAGACGCATTATATTTTTCTGCCGATTTATTGAATAAGGATTTTTTTGACCGCTTACTCACAGAATTTAACAAAAAAAATCTCTCCGCTCCGATCACGACGCGAGAAATTTTAACCATTCGCGACGAAACTACAGGTCCGTGTCCTTTCCACTTTTTTCTCAGTGAACCCTCGATCCGTAGCGAGCCTATCTGCACTGAATTAGAAAATATGCTCAAAGATCCAGTTAACCAACCCGCAGTAAAAAAATTCCTCTTGGAATATCCTTATCCTTGCATCATAGCTGCAGAAAATGATAATTATAGCGCAGCGCTCCTGCTGCTGAGCCTTTCTGCAACACCTAAATTATTCTCACCAGAAGAATCACAAGAATTATTACAACAAACGAATTATGCAGGTGAAAATCTTCTGAACCATTTCTTAAATAGCGGTAATTTCGATACTATTCAGGGTTTCATTTCACTCTCGACCCAATATTATGGGATGACTCAAGACGTTCTACATGCGTTATTGATCAACCCGCATCCTAATAATCCACTCAAACAATTTTTAAGTTCACCGACTGTATCCAATAACGATCAATATCAAGTACTTGCCCTATTCGTTGACGAAATTGGCGATAATACCGAACAATCCATTCAACAACGAAGACTCCGTAATATCTTAGTGGCCAATAGTGATTGGTTGCTTGAGCAAGCCAATACTCGAGCCAATCATACTCAACTGAGTGCATTACTCAGTCACGATAAGATCAGCCGTGCCGCAAAATTATCGTTACTTGAGCATTTAATAACAGAATCGCAACGAGGCACAACCGCGCGTACGTACTATACTGATCTGCTTAAAGCGCTCACACCGTCTCCTTCCAAACCAAGCCAAGCGACAGAGGCATTGGACATACAACCAGAAGATATGATTGAAATTCAGCAGCAAAAAGGAGATTTGCATCAACTCATCAACGACTTATTGGCAAACTCTGGCGCCCGCTGGGAAAAATTAATAGCAGCGACACAACAAGAACTGGATACATTGAAAACAGAGAAAATCGGCTTAATCAGAACAATTCATGAGCTCAACCAAGCAAGAGACGAATGGCAACAGCATGCACAGACCGCTCAAGATGAATTAATCAAAATCGTCAAAGAACGTGATAGTACTCGGCAGGATTTGCATGATTTAATATCTAAAATGGAAGAAATAGATGCTGCGCATAAGTTTTCTTGATCACCTCACTCTGACCAAAAAAAAAAAAAAAAAAAAAAAAAAAAAGGTATTTTCCTTAGAACCACCGGTTCCACACCCAGCGTGAAATTATTAACTACGTGGGGCAAACGGTGG
>CAZBSX010000222.1:0-3157 GCA_964494305.1 uncultured Legionella sp.
CGTCGGCGAATTCGGATGTTTGCGCGTATTGATATCTACCATCGGTTCGTTTCATGTTTGGTTTATGTGCCCAAGGATATTTATAATTCTGATCTGCGTAATGCGATGCAGCGTGTATTGTTTGACAGTTTTCATGCCACTGATATTACATTTACCACCTATTTCCCCGAATCAGTGATGGCAAGAATTCACTTCATGGTGCGCCTTGATCCACAGCAACCCGTGGATTTTGATTTCAAAGCGATAGAAACGAAATTGGTTGAAGTAGGGCGCTCATGGTTAGATGATCTCTACCAACTCTTATATAGTGCGCATGGAGAGGAAAAAGCCAACCGATTATTTGCACGATTTAAGTCAGCGATTCCTGCTGTCTATAAAGCCAGCTTTTCGCCACGAACCGCATTAATTGATGTTTCTCGAATTGAAGAATTGTCTTCTGTGCAAGCGTTAAGTATGAGTTTTTATCGTAATCCTGACGATGCTAGTGGTAATTATCGCTTCAAGCTGTATCAACACGATACCACCTTTCCATTGTCGGATGTCCTACCGATTGTAGAAAATTTGGGAATGCGCGCGATTAGTGAGCGGCCTTATCTTTTAGAGTTCGAGGATGGTAGCAAGGTTTGGGTCAATGATTTTTCCTTGCATTATAAGTACGAAGAACAATTTGATATTGAAGCGCTTAAAGATTTATTTCAGCAAGCGTTTGCCAGCATTTGGATGAAAGATATCGAAAATGATGGATTTAACCAATTGGTACTCGCTGCAAGTTTGCCGTGTCGGCATGTGGCTGTGTTAAGAATGTATGCGAAATATTTCAAACAAATCGGCTTTACGTTCAGTCAAGAGTACATCGAAAAAGCCTTATTACATAATGCACATATTGCCAAAAAACTTTTTCAAATGTTTGATTTAAAGTTCAATCATACCTATGGTAAACCGGACATCGCTGCTTATGATGCCATTCATCAATCCATCTTAGCTGATTTAGAAAACGTATCTAATCTCGATGAAGATAAAATTATTCGTCAATATGTTCAGGGAATTCATGAAACATTGCGTACTAATTATTATCAAAACGATGCGAATGGCCAGCCTAAATCGTATATTTCTATCAAATTGAATAGCAAAGAGATTCCGGGTATGCCCCGTCCTTATCCTTTATATGAAATTTTTGTATATTCGACGCATTTTGAAGCTGTTCATTTACGTTCTAGTGCTGTATCGCGCGGGGGATTACGGTGGTCGGATCGCCGCGAAGATTTTCGTACTGAAATTTTAGGGTTGATGAAAGCACAACAAGTAAAAAATGCGGTGATTGTGCCGAATGGCGCCAAAGGTGGCTTTGTCGTGAAACAAGCGCTTTCTGCCAACATGAGTCGCGAAGAGTTTATGGCCGAAGGCATTCGCTGTTACCGGCTCTTTATCCGTAGTTTGCTCGATTTGACGGATAATTATATTGCAGGCGTGATTAAGAAACCGCTTGATGTGATTTGTTATGATGCTGATGATCCGTATTTGGTGGTCGCAGCAGATAAGGGAACCGCTACGTTTTCGGATATCGCGAACGAAATTTCATTGGAATATCAATTTTGGTTGGGCGATGCGTTTGCTTCGGGTGGGTCACAGGGCTATGACCATAAAAAGATTGGAATTACAGCACGGGGTGCTTGGGAGTCGGTGCAACGCCATTTTTATCAACTCGGATTGAATTCAAATACGACTGATTTTACGGTAGTTGGGATTGGTGATATGGCGGGCGATGTGTTTGGTAATGGGATGCTCTTGTCGCAACATATTCAATTGGTGGCGGCATTTAATCACATGCATATTTTCATTGATCCGAATCCCGATGCGGCGAGTAGTTTTGTTGAGCGTCAGCGTTTATTCGAATTACCGCGTTCAACTTGGGCCGACTATAACCTCAAACTTATTTCGAAAGGCGGCGGTGTATTTAACCGCTCGGCCAAGTCGATTGATGTTAGTCCAGAAATGAAAACCTTGTTTGGTTTGAAGCAGAGTGCGATTGAGCCTAATGAATTACTGAAGAGTATTCTAAAAGCCAAAGTTGATTTGTTGTGGAGTGGTGGGATCGGTACTTTTGTAAAATCACGCACTGAATCGAACGCTGACGTTGGAGATCGTACGAATGATCTGATTCGAATTAATGCAAAGCAAGTGCGCGCGCGTGCGGTGGCAGAGGGAGGAAATTTAGGTTTTACGCAATTAGCGCGGGTTGAATATGCGTTGAATGGTGGCTTAATTTATCCGGATTTTATTGACAATTCTGCTGGTGTCAGCTGTTCAGACAAAGAAGTAAACATCAAAATATTATTGAATAATGTGATCAGCGATGGAGATTTATCGCAAAAACAACGGAACACGTTACTCAGTCATATGACGGATGAAGTTGCACAACTCGTCCTTCGAGAAAATTATTTACAAACGCGTTCTATTAATTTGTCAGTATCGCTGGGTTTGCGCGCGCATGAATTGAATATGCGGTATATCAATGAATTACATCGTAGTGGTAAATTGGATCGTCATTTGGAGTTTTTACCTGATGAGAAACAATTATTGGAACGCAAATCTCAGGGCCATGGTTTAACCAGTCCTGAAGTAGCGGTTTTGATGTGTTATACCAAGATTCTTTTGAAAGAATCTATTTTGGCATCCGATGTACCAGAAGATCCCTATCTTGAGCAATTTTTAATCCATTATTTTCCAAAGCCATTACAGAAAAAATATATTCATGCGATGGAAACCCACCCATTAAAACGGGAAATCATTGCGACTAGCGTGAGTAATGTGATCATCAATGAAATGGGCTTTGGGTTTGTATATCGATTGCAAACGGAAACAGGGGCTTTGATCCCAGCGATTGTTCGCGCTTATATGATTGCTCGCAATATTATGGATATGGATAGTGTATGGCAATCGATCGAAACGTTGGATAATCAAATTAAGGCTGAGGATCAAGTCGAAATTATGACGGTGTATGTTCGGTTATTGCGTCGAATTACGCGTTGGTTCTTGAAAAGAAAGCGCAACAAATTGAATCTTGAAAAACTAGTGAATCAGTATAAACCGGGGGTACAAGCGCTACGCGATTGCTTGCCGGATTGTTTGGGTGAGCTCTTCAAAACGCGGTTTAATA
>CAZBSX010000223.1:0-3156 GCA_964494305.1 uncultured Legionella sp.
TTGCCCTGATGCGTTGCTCTCGATGATGGAGCTGGGCAGTACCGAATGGAAAATGCAAGAACAAAAACGCGTCATCTCCAATGAAATCATCAATGGTATCGATGAATTAGGTGTACTCTTAATGGGGAATGCCAAAGGCGCTTATTGGTTTGGCTCGACGTTAACGGTACAAGAAGCACGTACAATTGCACCGTTTAATAATGCCACCAGTTTGCAAGTAGTTGCAGGGGTTTTATCTGGGATGCTGTGGGCCATCAAACACCCCAATGAAGGGCTCATCGAAGCCGAAGACATGGATCATGATTTTATCATGAAAATCGCCTTACCCTATTTGGGCAAAGTTGCAGGGTACTACACCGACTGGACGCCATTGCAAAGCCGGGGCGAGATATTCCCAGAACATTTAGAACATCTGGATATGAATGATCCTTGGCAATTCGTAAATATCCGCGTTGATTAAATAGTAGCCCGCAAGTAGTAGCCCGCAAGCAGCACCGCGAATTGCGGGCTACGGTTATTAATAAAACGTCCATTCTAATATACTCGATTGATTTTTTTCGCAACTCCCCCGAGTGTAAGAATATTTTGCATCCATGTTTGATAAAGAAGAAGGAGAGCCGGTAATCGTTATTACAACATTGGCAAGCATTTTATCGATAATAGAAATAGATTTTTGCGATTCGATCGTCACTGATTTATCGGGTCCACATTGATAACTGAGCTCTATATTCGCAGCTGATGAAAATTGAAATGGATAAGCAGGAAGAATCAGCCGGAATGGCCGACTTTTTTCATTGGCGAAAATGGTCGTAGGTGGGATTTTGTCTTTAGCAAATAAACCGTTATTTAAGGTATACGATAAAAGCGAGCAAATTTCGCCCGTGTGATTGTTAATCACAATATCGAACGCAGATGCATCATAAGATTTACATGAGCTCTCTGCATAAACAAAAGACGTATAGAGCATCATGCAATAAAAAAATAATTTTTTCATCAAAACCAAAACACCGGGCTATATTTTCGATTCATTATAACACATTTATTTTTAAACCCATGCTCTCGGATATTCAGAACGCACCCAAATTAGCACAAAATACATGCTTTTTTTCTAATTTATGCTACAATTTTCCTCTCTTAAATAGGAACTATTCGTGCAAACCATCCAAAAATCAGACAAGCTTAGGGACGTATGCTACGATATTCGTGGTCCTGTCTTGGAAAAAGCCAAACAGATGGAAGACGCTGGCCAAAAAATCATAAAATTAAATATTGGTAATTTAGGCGTTTTTGGATTTGCTCCCCCAGCTCATATTTTAGAAGACATGCTGCACAATATGCATGCCGCAGCAGCGTATAGTGATTCCAAAGGCTTAGTGGCTTGTCGAGCTGCGATCGTGCAAGACATGCGACGCCAGCATATTACGGGCGTTCATCTTGAGGATATTTATGTCGGGAACGGCGCGTCCGAACTCATCGTGATGAGCATGAATGCGTTACTGAATAGTGGTGATGAGGTCCTCATTCCCGCCCCAGATTATCCGCTATGGACCGCTGCAGTGAGTTTGTCAGGTGGACACCCTGTCCATTACATGTGCGATGAGCAAGCAGATTGGCTGCCTGATATTGCGGATATACGGGCTAAAATTACGCCACGCACCCGCGCCATTGTGGTCATCAACCCCAATAATCCTACGGGCGCTGTCTATCCTACGGCCATTCTTAATGACATCATTGACTTGGCAAGGCAACATCAACTCATTGTGTTTTCAGATGAAATTTATAACCAAACACTCTATGACGGCGCCGAACATACGGCCATAGCCTCGCTAGCAGACGATGTCCTCTTCATTACGTTTAATGGCTTATCTAAAAATTATCAAGCCTGTGGGTATCGCGCGGGGTGGATGGTTGTTTCTGGTCAAAAAGAACATGCCAAAGATTATATCGTCGGCTTAGACATGCTTGCCTCAATGCGGTTATGCTCCAATGTGTTGGGGCAGTTTGCAATTCAAGCGGCATTATCCCAACAGAGCGACACCCCTAATTTGCTCGCACCTAATGGCCGCTTATACGCACAACGAGATTTGGCGTATCGTTTGCTCACTGCCATTCCTGGTGTAACCTGCGTTAAGCCCAAAGCAGCACTGTATCTGTTCCCAAAATTAGATCCCCAACTGTATCCTATTGCAGATGATCGCGATTTTGTGTATCAATTACTGACGCAAGAACAGGTATTAGTCGTACAAGGAACTGGATTTAATTGGCCGAAACCCGATCATTTCCGCGTGGTATTTTTACCGCATCTTGAGGATTTAAAACACGCAATTGATAAAATTGCACGTTTTCTTCACTCGTATCGCCAACAACATGGCACGAATTAAACAAGGTCATTCATGATGATTACGCCCAAAACCCCCGAAGAAATAGAAAAAATGCGTATTGCTGGACATCTCACTGCACAAGTTCTCGAGGCGGTCACTACGATTATGGCGCCAGGAATCACTACCATGGACATTGATGTATTTTGCGAAGATTATATTCGAAATACGCTCAAAGCCATTCCCGGCAGCAAGGGCCAATACGGCTATCCCTACAGCGTAAATACGTCATTGAATCATGTCATTTGTCATGGCATGCCGTCGACCAAACAAATCTTGAAAAAAGGCGATATCCTGAATGTGGACATCACTGTGATCCATGATGGCTATTATGGCGACAGCAGTAAAATGTTTTGTATTGGAGAAGTACCGGCCCATGCGCAACGCTTGGTAGATGTTACCCAAGAATGCTTATATAAAGGCATTGCTGTCGTCAAACCCAAGGCGACCATTGGCGATATCGGCCATGCGATTCAAACCCACGCCACTCAACATCATTATTCCGTGGTCCGAGAATATTGCGGTCATGGGATCGGTAAAAAAATGCATGAAGAGCCGCAAATCACGCATTACGGCACAGCCGGCACAGGTTTGGTATTAGAAGCGGGGATGACATTTACCATTGAACCCATGATTAACCAAGGTCGCCCGGAGGTAAAACATCTGAATAAAGATGGATGGTCAATTGCCATTACCAAAGATCGCAAATTATCGGCACAATGGGAACACACCATTTTAGTGACCCCGACTGGCTACGACGTCTTAACCTTACGCGCAG
>CAZBSX010000224.1:0-3114 GCA_964494305.1 uncultured Legionella sp.
CCCCCGAAAGAGGCGGACATTGTACCTAAAATCATGAGTACTTGTCGATAAGTAAATGTCACAAATCAGAAATTACTATCATTTCTTGAGGATAAACAACATACTTACTCTTGGATGTCGATCATAAGGAAGACCATGTGCTTTTCAGCGAGCGTCAGTTTTACTGCGAGCGCAGTGATTTTTGCAGCAGGATTCTATACGGTTGTGAAAGCGCTGAAATCAAACCGATATTATCTCCCATTAGCGCTGATCCCAATCCTATTTAGTATTCAGCAATTGAGCGAAGGTGTGATCTGGCGCAGTATGACATCGCATCATGTCAGTACATTACATGGGAGCATGCTGGTCTATATGTTTTTCGCATTCTTGGTGTGGCCAGCGTATTGGCCATTTGCGCTTTATTACTTAGAGCCCAAAGGTATGCGGAAAAAAATCCTGATGGGCTTGACGATATTGGGGTTCATTCTAGGCGCGCTCATTTATATTCCTTTATTGACAAAAGACGATATCGTGTATGTTGCGATAGAACATAAATCGCTCGCGTACTCTATGCAGCGCACTGTATATACACAATGGTTTTACGCCATAAGTTATGCGGTTATTATCTTTTTTTCATCGTTTTGTTGCTCAAAAAAAGAAATTAAATGGTTTGGCGCATTGCTATTGATGTCTTTTCTAATTTCTATTTCTTGGTTTTTATATGCGTTTGCATCGACTTGGTGTTTTTTCTCTGCATTTTTGTCTCTCCACCTTGTCTGGATTATGTATAATTTGCCGCAAAAAGCGAGGTAATCGATTCGTTTTGGGAACACCTTCTTTATTAGTCAAGAGAAGGTGTTTGGTTTATCCGCAGTGATTATTGGGTTCTTGCCGTTCCGAAGGCTCAGGTTCTGGTGTCGTAGACGGGTTGGGTTCTTGTGAGTTGGGTGTTTCTGGACATTTTTTCGGAGGCATGGGTTCAGGTGATTTTTGCGGTAGTTCCGGAATTGTTTTCGTCGTCATGGGATGTTCCTCATAGTATACTCTGTTTAGATTAGCATAGTTTCATCATTTTTTAGGACTGAGAATGCAAACCTTAACCATCCTTCAAACTATCGCTGTTTGGATTATTCCGGTACTTTTGGCTATCACATTGCATGAAGCAGCGCACGCATGGGTTGCGAGTCGTTGTGGCGATACGACCGCCAAAGCGCTGGGTCGTTTGAGTATGAATCCGTTGAAGCATATTGATCCGGTTGGTACGATATTCGTGCCTCTGTTTATGGGGGTATTGAGTGGGTTTCATGTGATGTTTGGTTGGGCAAAACCCGTCCCGATTACTTGGCAGTACTTACGAAAACCTCGACGCGATATGGCCTTTGTGGCGTTAGCTGGGCCTATGTCAAATCTGATTATGGCCTGTCTTTGGGCGTTCTGTGCTAAGTTGGGTGCCATATTGGACCCGAATCATTCCTTAATCGCGTTGTATCTTGTGCTGACGGGTGACGCTGGCATCATGATTAATCTCGTATTGGCGATATTAAATTTAATTCCGATTCCACCGCTCGATGGGAGTCGTGTTGTTGCCAGCGTACTGTCCCCAAAACTTGCTTTCTATTATGTAAAAATAGAACCATTTGGATTGATTATCCTGATTGGATTATTGATGACCGGTATGTTAGGCGCATTCATCGGACCTTTGCTCAGGTGGAGCACCTATCTAATCTATACGATGTTTGGCATTTAAACGTAGCTCAAGTCCTGCTATAATTAAAATTTTTATTCGAGTCGCCTGTGGATTGTTTATTTTGTAAAATTGTGCAAAAACAGATACCAGCCAACGTCATCTATGAAGACGAGGACATCATGGCATTTCATGATATTGCCCCGCAAGCGCCAACCCATATTTTAATTATCCCAAAAACGCATATAGCGACCATGAATGAAGCTACGGAACAAGACAGTGTCTTGCTAGGGCGTTTGGTGGTGAAAGCACAGCAACTGGCGATTGCACAACGCTGTGATGCTGCTGGATATCGATTGGTATTTAACGTGAACCAACATGGTGGACAAGCGGTTTATCATATTCATTTACATCTTTTAGGTGGCCGACAAATGACTTGGCCGCCCGGGTGATATTTTTACAGAGAAAATTATGACATCTATGCAACAATCATTTACCGATATTTTACATGAATTGGGAGAAGACCCAAATCGCGAAGGATTACGCGATACGCCAGCGCGTGCGGCTAAAGCGCTCCAGTATTTGACCAAAGGATATCAAGAAAATTTGGATGATATCATCAATGGCGCTTTGTTCGAATCTGATATGAGTGAGATGGTGATTGTAAAGCAGATCGAAATGTATTCATTATGCGAGCATCATCTGTTACCTTTTTTAGGCGTATGTCATGTTGGCTACTTGCCGAATGGCAAAGTATTAGGCTTGTCGAAAGTTGCTAGGATTGTGGATTATTTTGCGCGTCGTTTGCAAATTCAAGAACGCTTGACCGCTGAAATTGCGAACTGTGTTGCAAGCATCACTGGCGCACGCGGTGTTGCTGTTGTCATGGAAGCCAAGCATATGTGTATGATGATGCGTGGTGTGGAAAAACAAAATTCGCTGTTAACGACGTCAGTGATGTTAGGGGATATGCGTGATAACCCCAGCAGTCGGCTCGAATTTTTAAATTTAATTGGTTAGGAGCGTGACCATAAGGACAGCTGTGACTCCTCAACATCATCGGTATCACCAGGCTCGAAAAGTGACCTTGATTGGTGCTGCTGTCAATATATTGCTAGGTATTGTGAAAGTAGTGGGCGGATTTTTATTTTACTCGCATGCTTTAATTGCAGATGGCCTGCATTCTTTTTCTGATTTATTCACCGATATGATGGTTTTGTTTGCCTCGAAATATGGCAGCCAGGACGCTGATGCTGGACATCCTTATGGGCATCAACGGATTGAAACTGCAGCGACCTTGATTTTGGCTTTATTATTGATTCTGGCCGGCATTGGGATTGCTTGGGATTCGTTGCAACATATTGTGTCACAGACCGTGCAAAGTACCCACTATCTGGCATTACTCATTGCTGCACTGTCAGTTGTGGCGAATGAAGTGTTGTTTTATGTCA
>CAZBSX010000225.1:0-3110 GCA_964494305.1 uncultured Legionella sp.
CAGCGGACTCATAATCCGTTGGTCCTAGGTTCAAGTCCTAGTGGGCCCACCAATTAAAACAATTGAAACGTCATGCAAAACCAGCAATTTCCCAGCCTTGTAATAAGACTATCTCTCTTAATGAAACATCATAGAATTTTGCAGTTTTGTCATTATCAAACGTAATAAATGCTGGTTGACAATGCTCTCCGTGATCTTTTACTCTAGTCAATACATGATCATATCGTTGTATAAACTCAGGTAATTTGTCTCCAACAGTTACTCTTATGCTTGGGTTAGCCACGTTATTGCTATTATAGTCTACAATTAAACCAGGACTGAAAGTGGAGAAACCTTATGCATACAAAAATGTTGAGACGATTAGTAACGATGGGTTTATGGATCATCATGACCATACCTACGTGCTATGCAGACAGTGTCGTATTTACGCAATTATCCAGTTTAAAAAATCAACCAGCTATAGATGTCGTCAATTTGGTCAGCCTAGAAACGGTAGATGGGATCGAAAATATTGGCGCAACGCCTACGAATATTACCATACAAAAACCGGGTTTTTACTTTTTACTCGCTGCGGGCCAAGCAGGTCCAGTGAGTGCCGCAACCATCGATGGCAATCAATATGTCGATATTTGGCTTATCAGAAATGGCGTTCCTGTCCCTAACTCTACTGCTCGTATCACTGTGGGACAATTTATTACCGGTACCGTTATCACCCAGAATCTCATACCTTTAAATGAAAATGACAAACTCAGTATAGGGTTTGCAGCAAGCGCGCCTAGCTATGGGTTAGTTGCAACCCCTAAAAGAGGTAATGTACCCGCTATTCCTAGTCTTATTTTCACGCTATACAAAATTCAGTAGGATGTCCGTCGTTATGAGTGTTTCGTAAATCCTGAACTAAGGAAACCATAAACATTTGTAGTGGATGTCTGCGATAAAAATTTAATTATAAATCAATAACTTATTTTTAAATTAATGGACTTATAATCCGTTAGTCCTAGGCTCAAGTCCTAGTGGGTCCACCAATTAAAACCAGTAAAATCAATAAGTTATAATTTATCCCTGCAATCCCCTAAAATTCATTGTGGTACTGAGTGTGCCCAATCTATCATTTTTATCGCCCCGGCTACTACAATTTCGTGTGCCACTCATAAATATCGCATCACACAACTCTCACCAAACGAACCACCCGATTATTACAAGTATTCCCATTCCCCAAGCATATGTCTATTCGTCCGCCAGAAGGATATTTTTCGGAAAAAGCTGAAATTCGTCATCATCACTTGATTGTGACATATGAAGACAAACAGGGGCATCGCAAACATATAATCTATGGTCGGTTGTGAATAATCAGCTCCTAATTGCATAGCTTATCCAAATATTAAGATTCTCCAGTTTGTGGTCATGAGATGTTGTTTTAAAATCCTTTTTGGACGCAACACTGTTAGCGCTAAGTGTCTTATTTAACAAGTTTTTAAAAAACATTTAGCTAGGTGAGCAGCGCCGAACATTTCGAATAATTCGATTGTTTCGAATAATATGCTACAATCTACCTATATACACAATATGATGAGATGAAATATGAACTTACATTCTATAGCAATTGAAAACCCTAGCAAAAGAGATATAGGAGTTGCCAAAAAATCATCACTGACTCTTGGAACACTACAATTACATAAAGCATCTCCCGCTTACTTAAATATAGAAAATAAAACAGTTGAGATACCCGAGCCAGCAATAAAGTTATTACTGGAAATAATAGACCAAATAGCAGAGGGTAATACGCTGACCTTAATACCAGAACATACCCATCTGACCACACAAGAGGCCGCAGATTTACTAAACGTATCTCGGCCATTTTTTGTAAAACTACTCGAATCTGGAGAAATACCATTTGAAAAAGTAGGCAATCGTCGTCGTATCCTTATTGCTGACGTCCTACAATATAAAGAAAAAATTCATCAAAAAAGAACAAAAGTATTACAGAAGCTTGTCGATCAGGCTCAAGATTTAAATATGGGATATGAATGATCCAATTCACTGTTTTGTATGATGCATGCGTACTGTATCCTGCACCACTGCGCGATCTGTTAATGGAATTAGCACTGAGCGATCTTTACCGTGCAAAATGGTCTAACAGAATCCATGATGAGTGAATAAGAAATGTTTTAAAGTCTAGACCAGAACTTACAAAAAATATGCTGGAGCGTACAAAGCAATTGATGAATATGTCAGTACTTGATGCACTGGTCGATGGTTTTGAACCTATTGAAAAAATCCTAACTCTACCTGATCCAGATGACAATCATGTATTAGCAGCTGCAATCGTTTCTGAAGCAGATACGATTGTTACATTTAATCTCAAAGATTTTCCTCATTCTTATCTCAATCAATACAGCATCGAAGCGCAGCATCCAGATCTTTTTTTGATGCACCTTATCCGTTTAGATGAACGTAGATTTCTGAGGGCTGTCAAAAATACGCGCTTGCGATTAAAAAATCCACCTAAAACAGTTGCTGAATATCTTCATATTCTAAAAAAGCAAAACTTAACAAGAACCGTCTCTTTTTTAGAAAAGCATGAAGAACAAATATGAAGGTTACAATTATGCTCAAAAAGTGGCTTCGTAACTTTATCGTATTTGAGTACGACATCGTACGCCACTGTACGACATTTTTCAGGATTTACCCTCGGAAAAATTACAGCAAAATCAAATAGTTACAAATTAACTACCGGACTCATAATCCGTTGGTCCTAGGTTCAAGTCCTAGTGAGCCCATCAAATTAAGTCATTAGAATCAATAAGTTAAGGAGCTTCCCCAACTACCTGAATCTTCGATTTGTTAGGGATGACGTATACTGCTGCTCATCATTCACGGCAAAATCAGGTGCTCGAGTTAGACCACCACCACCTGCCCCATATTGAATATGAATACCAGGAAAAGGATTCATCCAATTGGTTTGTCCATGCTTGCTCACTTGTCGATTACAACCAAAAACAGTAATGGGTTCAATGATACAATCTTTCAGTGTTTGGCGTGCTGATGCGATTAATCCAACTGCGATGGAACCATCATAATCAACTGAGTCTGTTGAAGAAACATTGGGT
>CAZBSX010000226.1:0-3104 GCA_964494305.1 uncultured Legionella sp.
CGAGATGCGGCGGCTTACCCTGATTCAATTGCAGTGACATAATGCTCTCCTGAACTGTCTCATCCTGAGTACAAATTACAAATGAAAAGCTTAAATCAAAATCGAAATGCTTGTGCTTCTGGCTTACTGCTAAATAATATACTCATCCACATTAATGGAACACATTCAGGTTATCACTTGTCCAATATGAATTGCAATATATCTGGTAAAAATAATTTTGAGCTGGATCAACAAGAATGAAACGGATCATAAAAATATTCACCGGATCGCTACTTAATTGGTATTCGCAACACGGTCGTAAGGACTTACCTTGGCAAAATCCTTATAGCGATTACCGCGTTTGGCTCTCTGAAATCATGCTGCAGCAAACCCAAGTTAAGACAGTCATTCCGTATTTTTTAAATTTTATGGCGCGCTACCCGACTATTCATGCGTTAGCTCACGCCTCCCTCGATGATGTATTGGCCATGTGGTCTGGACTGGGATATTACTCCCGAGCCCGAAATTTGCATCGTACAGCGCAGGAAATCGCTACGACATTCCAAGGAAAATTTCCAGAGGATCTACCCCGTTTACAAAGTCTGCCCGGCATTGGGCGCTCAACCGCTGCTGCCATTGCCTCGCTGGCATTCGAGCACTCTACTGCGATTTTAGACGGGAATGTCAAACGCGTGTTAAGTCGCTACTTTATGATTTCCGGTACGAATCACGCGTATGAAACGCAATTATGGGCATTGGCACAAGCCTGTATGCCAAAAACTCAATGTCGTGCTTATAGTCAAGCGATTATGGATATGGGCGCGTTGTGCTGCACACCCAAACAACCGACGTGTACACTTTGTCCACTGCAGGCGCATTGTCAGGCATTTCAAGCCGGCGTAGTCGATAAGTACCCCGCCAAAAAACTTAAAAAAATTCGCCCCATCCGCTCAGAACAATTTTTAGTATTCTACACTGCAAATCAAGAAATTTATTTAGAACAACGCCCTCTTGAAGGTATTTGGGGCGGACTATGGTGTTTACCCAGTATTGACCAGGATACCCCTCTTCAGGCTTATCTGAAGCAAACGTACGATTTAGACTCAGGTCCGCTGCACCCTTTCATGAGCTACAAACACGCGTTCACGCATTTTCACTTACATATCACTGCCTATCGTATTCCAACTCACCAACATCCACTATGTTCAGGGAGATGGTTCAAGTTAGAGGACATTAGCCATTTGGGTATCGCGAAACCGGTGAAGGATATTCTTCAATCATTTTTTGTCGCGGCGGCAGACTGATCGGTTTTACCCGCACTTTTCTGTAATACTTGCATTGCTTTTACGGCATCTTCATTGCCATTTTTCGCAGCTGCTGTAATCCAATACCATGCTTTTTGGCGATTTTCAATCACACCATAGCCATAGTAATACATATAACCAATTGCATATTGCGCTTGCGGTGATCCCTTATCCGCTTCTGGTCGAAGTCGAATAAACGCCTGGCGAAAATCTTGTACTTGAAAGCTTCTAATGCCTTCTTGTAAATTCATTTTGCTGGTACAAGCAGCCAAGACACAAACCATAAGCCCCAACAATACATTACGCATGACTTCTTATCCTCATTCAATATTATGCTTTAAAGGTTCTGGTACCGGTTCAAAGATTAATTCATTTTTTGGCAGACTCAAACTTTCTAATTCCCCGTCATGCTCTAAAACCACACCATCAGGCGTAATTTGCTTAATTTTTGCTCCACCTGGGACCAAATCACCGGTTGAGAACGTTTGGGTAGGATTGCCGGGACTATTAATGATAACTTGAGATTCTTTACTAGTCGAAGAAAAAACAATCCCCACCAAAGACAAATCCAATCCAGAGGGTTTGACATCCAAATCAACCAACGCTTTGGGAATATATTCACCAAAAACTGGGACTCGCAGGGTTTTTTGCATAGCCGATTGGGTTTTGACCGAAGTATGATGTACTCCAGAGTGAACAGTGGCTATTTTCAAATCCGAATGCACTCGATAGTACGTAGTCACACCAGATATCAATTCGTATCCCAGCATCGCAGCAACCAATAAGAAAATTATCTGTGCCGTCATTGGCCGCAGTAATTTATCTTCAATATCCGTAATCGAAAGCATGATTTGCCTCCCAATGTTTGCTATGGTATAGCATATACTCAATTTCAGTTCGAGTATAAAGGGTTTATCGCCAACCGACTAGGGGTTGTTTACAACCTCTAGAGCGAATGAGGAGAAATGATGCACAAAAACCATTTTGATACTCGCGTGATTCATGCCGGATTAGAGCCGGATGCAAGCACCGGTGCAGTCATCACTCCTATTTATGCGACATCCACCTATCGACAATCAGCACCTGGCGTCCATCAAGGGTATGAATACTCCCGCACGCAAAATCCGACACGCGCTGCACTGGAGTCCTGCATGGCAAATCTGGAATCCGGTCAACACGCCTACGCATTTGCTTCGGGCATGGCAGCCATTCATACGATTATGGGACTATTGGCACCTGGTGATCATATCATTGCCGCTTCTGATCTATATGGCGGTACTTTTCGCTTATTTGAAAAAGTGATGAAACGGAATGGCAATCTCTCTTTTACCTATGTAGATGCCACCCAAGTTACAGCGATTGAGGCTGCCATAACGCCCAAAACCAAAATGATTTGGATAGAAACACCCTCGAACCCTATGTTACATATCGCTGATCTGCAAAAAATCGCCGCCCTGAGTAAACGTCATCAGATCATCACAGTTGCCGATAATACGTTTGCGTCACCTTGGATCCAACGTCCATTAGAATTGGGGTTTGATGTGGTCGTGCATTCTGCCACCAAATATTTAAATGGTCATTCCGATGTGATCGCTGGGATTGTGATTGTCGGTGACCGTCAAGATTTGGCAGAACACATTGCATTCCTACAAAACTCTTGTGGTGCAATCGCTGGTCCTTTTGATGCATTCCTAGTCCTGCGGGGTTTAAAAACCCTGGCTCTGCGCATGCGTCAACATTGTGAGTCAGCACGCTACCTGGCTGAATGGTTACAGCACCACCCCGCGATTAAAACCGTCATCTATCCAGGATTACCGACCC
>CAZBSX010000227.1:0-3099 GCA_964494305.1 uncultured Legionella sp.
TTGCAATATTAGCCCTTTATTTTCTGTTCGATCTCATCTATATCCACGAAATGGTCATATGATTCATCTTCATCATAGACTTGAGTATTAGGACGAATATCTTGAGTCTGCTCAATACCAACCATATTGGCGTGAGCCTTTTTGAGGGTCCCGCGCCCTTGCGTTAGACGCGACACTTTTTCTCGGGCTTGCTCATCATTCTCTTGTGTAAATATAGAAGCATTGAGATTGCCTGAACTCACTCGTTTCCTTTTGGGTGACGTAGGTGACATTGTAGATAAATCTACAGAATTACTGCCAGAACTCGTTTCATGAGTTGTGCCACTATGACTAGTAGGCAAAGTAAGCGGGGGTATTGCAGACAAACTTGGGGGATTTTCGAGGTTTAATAAAATGTGTGTATAAGAGTTCATAAAATTGTTTTGTTAAATACATGAGCGACAAGTATAACACATTTTTGATGTATTTTTAACTGAATGATTTTTTTTTCTTCATTTTTTAGATGAATTACAGAAACACTGTTTAATTTTAAACGCTACAGGTCTGTAATAATCTTCACATGAGTTGCGTATAAGCCACGATCACCTGTTTTGCATTCGTAACTGATTCGTTGACCTATTTTTAATTCTTTATATCCGGCCATTTCAACCTCAGAAAAGTGTACAAAAATTTCCGTTTCGTCATTGTCTGTGCTAATAAACCCATAGCCCTTAATCTTATTAAATCGACTCACAGTTCCAGTTGGCATTGGTATAATCCTAATTTATGACGTGTTAACAAACTTTGTTAGGTCGTTCAACCCAACACCCAGATCGTTGCTCCAGGCGTAGCACTATAAGTGACTCATGAAAAAATATTTTATTTACTGTGCTATTGTAAAGCACATAATACGATTAATCCATGCATTTTAAACTACAAATGAAAGGAGGGTGGATTGAGATGAGCTCGCCAGAGAGAATCACAGACTATGTCACGTTAATGGACGATATAATATAAGGACAAGTCATGATGCATTTTGGCGTTATTTTAATAACATTAAATTTTCATTTTAAAAAGAATCTGAGCATTAGCAAACAATATTGTTTAGGATGAGGAATTGTCAACACACCGTTATCACTCATTTTCTGATTTATGCAACAACGCCAGTCGAAAGCGGCAACACAACGAATAATGTGGAAGCCACGGGAGGACTATGGCAAAATAATTCATAGATGGTAGGGTGAAATGAATCATCTCTTTTAATGATAAAATCATATGGCGAGATCTTATGCCGGTGCCAATGCAACGTGTTAAACCAACAGGGCACTTTCTACAACAATCGTTGGAAGGAAACGGGATTGTTTACCATTACAATAAGAGTCCTATTGTGGGGTCATCATCATTTAATGATGGCTTAAATGAATCGCTGTGGCGAGCTTACTTGAAGCCATTTGCGTGTGCTATTATTCATCTACCTTCACAAGAGATTATACTCGCACGTGACCACTTGGGGCTTGAACCGCTCTACTATTGCCATCAACACGGAAAAACACTCATTGTTGGTCAAACCATCCCAGACATACTAAAACAGTTAGTCTGCACACCACCCTTGCTTGAACGTCAAATTCATATGTTATTTTCCGAGCATAAATATTACTCTGATGAAACTCTGTATCAAGGTATTTATCGTGTGGAGCCAGGACATCTGATGCACTTCAAAGCGGATGGCACGATAGTCAAAACAGCATTTTGGCAATTGGAGCCACATGGCCCCCTGTTGAACTATAAGGATGAACGAGAGTATCTCGATCATTTTTCAATGTTAATGAGCGAGGCTATTTTTAATTCCACCGAAAATCAGACGAACATTGCTGCTGAATTTAGTGCAGGTCTTGATTCCAGTGCGGTTTATTGCGCAGCGGTCAATATCAACATTACACCTAAGCTGTATATGCATGTGGCGAACTCTGATACAAAATCGGCTGATGTCTATAATGATATCCATGAAAAAGCCTTTCTAGATTACTATCAGTTAGCGGACATCATGCGTATTGGAGCGGATGATTTTGATCCGCTCCACGTGTTTAATGAACATGCCGCGTGGTTAGCGGGACCCGCATCTTACTTGTTTCCTATGTTTGCCAACCGCATCCATCGTGCGGTAGCGGCGGGGCAGCATCCAGTTTTGTTATCAGGCTTTGGTGGTGATCAATGCGTATCAGGCCAGATCCCGTTGAATTTTTTTCTGCCTGAGCTTATTCACCAAGGGCAATACCGCCAAGCTTGGCGTGAACTGAAAGGATCTCATGGCGTTAAAAAAGCGTTACGCTATGCCAAACACATGCACTCTGGTTTATATACACAAGCGCTGAACCTTAAGGTGATGAAGCGACACATCGGTAATGCGTTTCGACCCACCATGGCGCATCAAGCAACTCATCTTCATCCCTATGAGCGCATGTATTATCCCACCGTGCGTGAAGCAGAATATGCTTTATTACAAGGTGCTGACGGTCATGAAGTGCGTATGCGCATCGAAGAGAGCAGTATTGTTAGTAAACAAATGGGCTTTGAGTATCGCTACCCTTTATTGTATCCCAAATTACTTGAATTTATGCTGAGTGTGCCAACCGCACAAAAACGACGTGATGGACGTGGGAGGTATTTAATACGGCAATATTTATCTCAGTTTCTGCCAAACGATTTATTTGGGTCGTATCGTAAACAGAGTGGTTTGGGCATTGTGCCCAGTACATTTGATCTATATCAACAACACTATGAACAAGGTTGTTATCAAGAAGCGTTTAAAGACTTGCCATACCCGCATCTTATTAAGAACAAAAATCAACCCATAGAGTTGAGAAATAATATTAAAGGATTTATGTTGAAAAAGGGCGTTGTTGCATAAATCAGAAAATGAGTGATAACGGGTCTGTCGGTCTTTATTCAAGACACTTTAACTGATTCAGGTATTCCAAGTGATATCATCCTATTTAATACGCACACATTTAAACTAGGACATAATATTCTATAGTTAGCCTAAGCAATACACGGATATTGCAAAAATTCATGCTCTATCCTTAACTGTGTGTGTTCAAAAGACCACCACCACTAGCTTCT
>CAZBSX010000228.1:0-3091 GCA_964494305.1 uncultured Legionella sp.
CTGAAATCCAAGTATCAGACATTCTGGTTATTTTTGATGATCATTCCTTTTTGGACCAGTTCATTGATTCGAATTTACTCGCTCATTTCAATCCTAAAAATTCATGGATTGATTAATACAGTACTGATAAAACTGCATGTGATTACGCAACCTATTGCCTTTCTCTATTCCAATTTCGCAGTGATGTGCGGATTAGTTTACAATTTACTGCCCTTTATGGTGCTGCCTATTTTTTCTAACATGGAGCGTTTTGATTTTTGTTTGATTGAAGCGGCACAAGACCTTGGGGCGAACAAATTGGTGATCTTTTTTCGAGTTTTTTTACCGAATACCATGCCTGGAATCGTCGCAGGTTCTTTAATGGTATTTTTACCCGCGATGACCCTCTTCTATATTCCAGACATCTTAGGCGGTGCACGCGCCGTCTTGCTGGGGAATTTGATTCAAAATCAATTTTTACTCGTAGAAAACTGGCCACAAGGCGCTGCAACCAGTATCGTACTTACACTCATCTTAATTGCCTTACTCAGTTTTTATCGGCCGAAGCAACCGGGAGTACTCCTTTGAAATCTTTTGTTCAAAGATGTTATTTAAGCTTAGTGTATGGATTTTTGTATCTCCCGATTTTGGTTTTAATGGTGTACTCCATCAATAACGCCAAATATTCCATGCTTTGGCATGGTTCAACCACCGTTTGGTATCGATTATTATTAGAAAACACCGAAATATGGACCGCCTTCATCCACTCCACTGTACTCGGAATTACTGCTTCTCTTATTGCAACGATTGCCGGTTTATTTGCTGCTGTCCAATTATTTGTAAGCCAGAAATTAAAAAAACATGATGGATTTATGTCGGTTTTGTTACTTTTAATCATCATCCCTGATCTTGTGCTGGGTGTTGCGTTACTCATTTTCTTTAATTATACGCACATCCCGCTAGGATTTTTTAGCCTACTGATCGCCCATATTACATTTTGCCTACCATTTACCTTACTGACTATTTTAAGCCGGATTGCAACACTCGATATGAACATGTATCTCTGTGCGCTTGATCTGGGCGCAAGCCACACACGTGCTCTGGTTAAAGTCTTATTACCTTTGCTCTTCCCAAGTGTACTCAGTGCTCTACTCCTATCGTTCACATTATCTTTTGATGATGTGGTTATTTCGTATTTCGTGGCCGGTCCCGAATTCAATATTTTGCCATTAGCCATCTTTTCTATGATTCGTTCTGGTGTGACACCTGAGCTGAATGCATTGGGTACCATTACGTTATTTTTATCGCTCATTCTTGTGGTAATTTCTTCACGCTTAACTCGGAGATCACCATGAAGGCATTGCTACGCATCTTCTCTTGTGTGCTCGTGCTCTGGGTACCGCTATGTTTTGCCAAACACAAGATCGTAAACGTTTATCTCGCTGGCGGTGAGGTGCCTCAAAAGCTCATTTGGGCTTTTCAAAAAGAAACTGGCATCAAAGTCAATTTGTCGACGTATGAAAGCAATGAAGCAATGTATGCCAAACTACATGCAAATAAAAAAAATATTTATGATGTCATTTTGCCGTCGTCCTATTTTGTTGAACGGATGAAAAATCGTGACTTATTGACCCGCTTAAATTTGGAGAAACTACCCAATATTAAAAATATTGACCCATTTTTTGCACAAAACGCCTATGATCCCAATTATCAATATCATGTCCCATTAGTATGGGGTGTCACCGGTATTTTTTACAATGAACGCTGGATTAAACATCCACCACATCGCTGGCAGGATTTATGGGGTCCGCAGTTGAAAAACCAGTTGATGTTGGTTGATGATATGCGCGATGTGTTTTCTATTAGCTTGATGAGCTTGGGTTATGATCCCAATGACATCGACCCTAAGCATATTGAAATCGCATACCAACACTTATTGCAGCTCATTCCGAATATTAAATTATTTGCCAGCGATGCCATCAAATCTTTAATTATTGATGAAGATGCCAATATTGGTGCATCTTGGAATGGTGATATTGTAAAAGCACACGCAGAAAATCCCAATATTCGCTTTGTTTTTCCCAGGGATGGTAGTTTACTTTGGGTCGATTGTCTGGCCATTCCCAAACATGCACCCCATGAGGAAGAAGCCTATCAGTTCATCAATTTTTTATTGCGAGCTCAAAGTGGCGCTGATATCGTTTTGAGTGAAGGGTACACCACCACGAATCTCGCCAGTCAACGGATCTTACCTGAGTCTATCCGCAATAACCCAGATCTCTTTCCTCCAAAAATCAATTTAATTCGCGCATACTATCTACGAGATGTCGGAGAAAACGTGCTGGATTTATATAATATGTATTGGCAACAGTTAAAATTGGCGTGTTAAACTATCAACCCTTATACTCAGGAACACCATGACTATCTTAGTATTTGATATCGAAACCATCCCAGATCTTGCTTCCGGCCGCAAATTATACGATTTACACGGTTTGTCGGATGAAGATACTGCGGCAGCAATGTTTGCTTTACGTCGTGCTAAAGTTGGTCATGATTTTCTTCCTCATCATTTGCAAAAAGTTGTCGCTATTTCAGCAGTCTTGGCCAAATCCGATCAGGTAACCGTGTGGTCTTTGGGTGACGAAAATGCGCTTGAACCCGAATTAATTCAACGCTTTTTTGCGGGTCTTGATAAACATACGCCGACGCTGGTCTCTTGGAACGGCAGTGGCTTTGATTTACCCGTGTTACATTATCGAGCGTTACTCCACCAGATCGCCGCGCCAACTTACTGGGAAAGTGGTGAGCAAAATTCTGCATTTCGCTGGTCAAATTACCTCAATCGATTTCATTATCGACATTTAGATCTGATGGATGTATTATCAGGATACCAAAACAAAGCGTTTGCTCCCTTAGATGAAATTGCGCAAATGCTCGGATTTCCTGGCAAAATCGGTATGCATGGCGATCAAGTATGGCCGCAATATTTGGCAGGTAACCTGAAGCAAATTCGTGATTATTGCGAAACAGACGTGCTGAATACCTATGGTGTCTATCTGCATTTTGAACGTATGCGCGGCACGTTGAGTGCGTCCGAATACCAGTACGCTTT
>CAZBSX010000229.1:0-3082 GCA_964494305.1 uncultured Legionella sp.
CCTGGTAATCATCAACCTTATAAAGTTTTTCTGCTATACTTGCGATTGCTGTATTTTACGATACCCACCCTGCGTATACAACTGGGTTCGTGCTGCAACCGTCGTTAGGCGTTCATCCACCAGATGAACTGGCAAAGCAAAGCGCTTGGTTAAATTTTGCGCAAAAACACGCGCCGCTTGCGTAGTATACTGCTCTTGGCCATCAATGCGCGTCGGAAGGCCGACGATTAAACCACTTGGACGCCATTGCTTAATCACCGCAGCTACGTCTGCCCAATTGGGAATACCTTCTTTAGCGAAAATGGTTGCCAAAGGTGACGCGCTTTTGGTCAAGGCTTGCCCTACTGCTACACCAATTCGTTTATAGCCAAAATCAAATCCAAGATACAAACCTTCAGGCATGACCAGACCCAGTTAAATTGTCCATATTCACACCCAAAGTAAGCGCAGCAGCTTTCCAACGTTCCGCATAAGGGATTTCATACAATAATTCTGCTTTATAAGGGCAGACCATCCATACATTATCTTTCACAATTTCTCGCTCTAATTCACGCTGTTCCCAGCCGACATATCCCATCACGATGAGCACATCTGCAGGACCTTCACTTTTCGCAATTGCTCGAACAATATCATTCGATGTGGTCACCGTAACCTGGTCGGGGACCAAAGACAAACTCGATTGCCAATGACCGGTAGGACGATGAATCACAAATCCTCGATCAGCTTGCAGCGGCCCGCCAAATAATAACGGCAGATATTTTGCCGCATCCGTCACCGTGCTAACGCCTAATTGCTCGAACATCATACTGGCAGGATGACCTGTCGGCCGATTCACAATCATTCCAACCGTACCACGCTCATGATGCTCACAAATATAAATGACAGTCTGCGAGAATATAATATCATTCAATGAGGGCATCGCTACCAAAAAATGATTTGCTAAATCCATATGGGTCGACATAATATCATCCTGCAATCAGCTACCACTTTCAAGTCTTACTATAAGTATATACTATGTAATCTTTACGTGGTCATAAAATGCAATTTTTGTGTGGGAGAGATACGGATGCTTAGGAAGATAACGCGAAACCTGTTAAGTCTACTCCTCCTTGCGCTCCATGTATCACTATGGGCACAACCGCTGCAACAACCGATACGCACCCTCGATAATGGGCAGCCTGAATTTAATCTGAAACAAGCCAATAAAACGTTTGACCAACTGAATCTGCACTTATCGATAGAAAATCTTAATCTCACTCATTTAGAAGCCACCATTCAAACCCTGAATAATCTCATGAATGCTGCCAATACGTATATTGCCTTCAATCAGAAAAAGCTCAGCTCACTTGATACGCTGATCGACGAAGCAGAGCATGTGAAAGATAGTGATAAAGTCGGTGCCGATTTGGTGTATTTAAAACAAGAGCAAAAGAAAATTTCTGATAAAATCGCACAATGTCGGCTTTTTTCGATTCGAGCGCAAGAAGCCATTGACACCTACCAAGCCACCGTCAGTAAGATAAAGCAACAACAAGTCCTCTCGCGAGGCTTGCCGTTATGGACTTTGTTAACACACATCCAAACGCATAGTATGTTTGCCTTGCCTCCTACGTTACGGATGCCTGCTCTTTCTGACACACTCCTGATTCAATTCAGTATTGTCACTATAGTCTGCATCCTATTAACAATCCTTATCCTCAGGAGGCTCAAAACACATCGCACGGCCCGCCAATTCTTACGCCAGAAACAGATCGGATTCGGCGATGGCTTGTTTTTGTTTACTTGCCTTTTGGGAACCTGTATCACCTGCTACTTAGTGAATATTCTTCCAGCACAACACACGCCCACAGCTGCGTTAATTTCAGAACTGCTCATCGTCGGTTGTGCGTACCTTTGGGCATTGGCCACCTTGATCTTAGTCTTTAAGCTCAAATTCATTTCCGCGGCATTTTATTGGTATTCATTGGATTACTATTTTTTTCGAAACGTACTGATTTTTTTATTAACGTATTACACCATTTCTCAAATCGGCACGTCCATCATTCAAACCCTCACGTTAAGTGATACCCTCTGGCAGCTTGAGCAAATTATTTTTCTCTCTGTGGTCGTCATCACTACGATTGGTTTTTTTTATTATTTTTGCCACACCCATCAACATATTCGTTTTATTCGACGCCATCATAAACTACTGCAACGCACGATTGCCTGCTTATTTTTAACTTGGGGTACTTTAGATATATTCGGCTATCACCAATTAGCACTCCATTTGACATACGCCAGCATTACAAGTTTCGCTGTCATCTTTAGCTTATTTTTGATGCTCTATGGCATTCAAAAATTATATGAATTATGTGCCAATTCTAGCACGCTCCACCGCTCGATTATGCGCGTATTTGGTTATAAGACCAACCAAACCATGGTCGAATTTGTCATTTTAAAAATTACGCTACAGCTCCTAGTATTCTGCATTGCTTTGTATGTATTAGGCAAAAATTGGGGGTATGGTTCCTACTATATTGATGGCGCTTATTCACAATTACTCAATGGCGTCCATTTTGCCAATTTTACGTTTTACCCCACGCGAATTATGGCTGGCATGTTGGTATTTTGCGTGTTGTATTTGTTGTCTCGCAGCATTTCAACCAAATTGAGTCGACATGCAGAATTTGAAGAAGAGGAAGAAACGCAGGTCGCCGTCGCCTCAATCCTCACCTATATAGGATTTTCTTGTGCCTTAGTAGCCGCATTATTTATTGCCGGGATCGATTTTACCGGATTAGCCATTGTCGCCGGCGCGCTCTCCGTTGGGATAGGCCTAGGCTTACAAAGCATCGTCAACAATTTTGTCTCCGGTATTATTTTATTGATCGAAAAACCCATCAAACCAGGAGACAGAATCAGCATTGACGGCATAGAAGGGATCGTCAAAAAAATCCGGGTACGCTCTACTCAAATTGCCACTGCAGCGCGTGAAGATGTGATTATTCCTAATTCTGATCTGATCACGCATCCTGTCACCAATTATATGTTCAGCGATCATTATCTTTCTATTCATTGTGAAGTCGGTGTCGCCTATGGCAGT
>CAZBSX010000230.1:0-3073 GCA_964494305.1 uncultured Legionella sp.
TATCTGATTTTAAGAGGAACAAGGTGAGCACTGAATGACAAAACAAAGAACTCCGAATAAGATAATTCAAGCAACAGGCGTGGGGTTACATTCAGGAGAGAAGGTCTTATTGACACTACATCCTGCTCCTGATAACACAGGGATTGTATTTCGTCGCATTGATTTAGATCCGGTCGTAGAAATTCCTGCTTCGTATGAAAATGTTTGCGATACCAAATTGTGCACAACTTTGCAGCATCAAGGGGTTAAAGTTGCGACTGTCGAGCATTTGTTGTCTGCATTGGCAGGTTTGGGTATCGATAACGCTTATATTGATGTGAATGCTGCTGAAGTACCTATTATGGATGGTAGTGCTGCACCTTTTGTCTTTTTAATTCAATCCGCGGGGATCCGTGAGCAAGTTGCCAAGAAACGCTATATTCGAATTCTAAAGCCGATTCGGGTTGAAGAACACGGAAAATATGCTCAATTTTTGCCTCACGATGGGTATAGGATTTCGTTTACGATTGATTTTGATCACCCTGTGTTTACGCATAGACCACAAAGTGCTGTATTTGATTTTTCGACAACGTCTTATATCAAACAAGTATGTCGTGCCAGAACGTTTGGATTTTTATCTGACTACGAGAAACTTCGAGTCAGTGATTTGGCCAAAGGGGGCAGCTTAGATAATGCGATTGTGGTGGATGAATATCGGATCTTAAATGAAGACGGTTTGCGCTTTGACGATGAATTTGTTAAGCATAAAGTCTTAGATACAATCGGTGATCTGTATTTACTTGGTTCGAGTTTGATTGGTGCATTTGAAGGCTATCGCTCGGGGCACGAGCTCAATAATAAATTATTACGTCAGCTGATGGCGCACCAAGATGCTTGGGAGTATGTCTATTTTGAGAAAGAAAAATACCAGCCAGTGTTAAAACCACAACTTGCTATTATCAACGTCTGATTTTATTGCGCAATATTTGCGCATATAGCCTGAATTCACTCTTTGTCAGGCTACGGCTGAATTTTAATTTCTACGGATACCAATTGATGTAGTTTGTCCTTGGCGCGTAAACCATCTCTGAGTTCAGGTGCTAAGTAGCGGAGTGAGGTGGCCCAGTTTGAATTTGTCGCGATTAAAATTAGCTTCCCCGCACGAAAACTACCTACTCGACAATGTTTTTGCAATTCAAGAGGAAGATATGCTGCTACAAGCTGAGAAAGCTCTTCTAGTTTAATCGCTTCCATACAAATCTGACTGATTTTAGAATTTAAACACTTGCTAATATGGCGCATCAATGGTTACTCTAATAATATCTTGGTTAAGCATATAAAAATATATACCTGTAAACAAGTGAGGATTGAAGATGGCGCAAAAGAAAGTAGACAATGATATGGTATATCAAGCTCGTCTGCATTGGGTGATATTTATAGGGCCAGTTGCTTTAGTCATTTTAGCATGGATCATGAATTATTATATGCATGCACCGTATCAATTGGGATGGGCGATTGGGGGATTAGCTGTATTATGGGAAATTATAGTATGGTTGACCTACCATTTCTCATTTTTAAACATAAAAAAGAAACGAATTGTGATGTGTAATGGCATTTTAGTACGTCAGACCGTCGATATTCCCATGAATAAAGTGGAAAGCATTGATATTCGACAATCAATATTAGGCAGTATTTTGCAATATGGTTCGTTGGTCATCACTGGGACGGGCGGCACTCGACAGGATATGCATTTCCTAGCCAAACCCTTAACGTGTCGGCGATATATCGAAACACTTATGAATGATACTCATTAATCACTATGACTAATAAAGACTACTACCAGGTTATGGGTGTAAAGCCCGATGCTTCTGAGCGCGAGATTAAAATGGCGTATCGACGTTTGGCACGCAAATATCATCCCGATTTGAATAAAGAATCGGATGCAGAAGAGAATTTTAAAGATCTGGGTGAAGCGTACGAAGTCTTAAAAGATCCTAAAAAGCGTCAAATGTACGATCAAATGCGTAGCCAATCTGCCAGACAGCGGCAATCTAACGGTGCCTCGAGTCATGCGCATACGTGGTCGGATCGGGGCAATACTGGCGGGCCTCATGGTGATTTTGATTCCGATTTGTTCGACACCTTATTTGGTGGTGCACGCGCTCAGCGCGGTGGTTCCGATTTGTATGGAAAGTTGAGCATTAGTTTACGTGAAGCGTTTACGGGTATAGATAAAGAAATTGTATTACCTGGCCTTGGTCATCAACAAAAATTAAAAGTTAAGATTCCAGCAGGGGTAAAATCTGAGCAGCAAATTCGTCTTGCAGGCCTCGGTGAACCTGGCCAACAGGGTGCACCTAATGGTGATCTATACCTGACGATTGTTGTGAAACGTGATCCTTTATTTGACGTCGTTGCTAATGATGTTTACTTAACTTTACCTATCACACCTTGGGAAGCGGCTTTGGGTGCAACAGTCAAAGTGCCGACGTTGGCTGGGAAAGTTGATTTAAAAATCCCTCCTCATTCGCAGGGAGGACAAACTTTACGGTTGAAGAAACGCGGGCTACCTGGTGCCGAACCCGGTGATCAATTTGTCATTCTCAAAATCGTAATCCCACAACCCAAAACTCCAGCTGCTACAGAGATCTACGAAAAAATGGCAAAAGAAATGGCGTTTGATCCAAGAAAGCATATGGAGGCTTCTCATGACTAAGCTGACCACAATTAAAGGCGTGATCGTGGATAACAACACGACTAAAATCAGTTTTGTAGAAGTATGTCGTCAATATGAAATTTCAGAAGACACCTTATTAGAGATGTTGGAGTATGGTTTGATCGGCGATATCACGATACCGAGTAAAAACACGACGTTTAATCATGCGCATCTGCAAAGAATTCTTTCGGCTCGTCGGTTGCATAAGGATTTGGACATTAATGCGCAAGGTGTGATTTTGGCCTTGGAATTATTAGATGAATTGACAGAAGTTCGCCGTCAATTAGAAATTTTGCGTCGTCACTTGCATGGGTAACTCAGCTCATTGCGTCATGAATCATCCATTCTCGCTCGGCGCTACGTTGCTGATCGGGCATC
>CAZBSX010000231.1:0-3038 GCA_964494305.1 uncultured Legionella sp.
GGATTCACACACGAGCAACGAGACGGTTGTTGCGGCCATACACGCAAATCAATGTGAACATCGTAAATTTGACCTAAGCTACCTTTGACGCGACCTCGCAATAAACCATCACTCAAGCGAATGGTTAATACGTGACCTCGTTGAAAATAGGATTGGCCTTCATGAAAAATCCGTTCTGGGAATTCTTGGGTTAAACGCATCAAAGCTGCTTTTAACATGGGTAATGGCCTTGACCAAGAACGTAAGCAAGCCTACTCATTCCTCGCAGAGGAGAGTATACTGAACCCAGTTGACCATTCGTTAAGTGGCCTTGTCTCATGACCCAAACATTGCAAGTTTTGCTGGCACAAATGAACCCCATCGTGGGCGCCATAGAATTAAACACAAATAAAATCATCCAAATTATTACTACTCATCAAACCACCCATGATCTCATCGTTTTTCCCGAACTGGCAATTTGCGGCTACCCACCCGAAGATTTATTGTTACGGCACGAATTTCATGCACGCATTGACGTAGCGCTTCAACGCATTACTGCCGCGACCTTGAACTGTCATATTGTGCTTGGACATCCGCAAATTGTAAATGGCTTGTGCTTTAATACTGCTAGCATTCTATACCGCTCACAGATTCAAACCCAATATTTTAAACAACAATTGCCTAATTATGGCGTCTTTGATGAAAAGCGCTATTTCACGCCGGGTCTCCCTCAAACCTGTATCATCACCATCCAAAACTACCGCATTGGACTCTGTATTTGTGAAGATCTTTGGCAAGGCGATTGCGTGGAAACCCTGATGCAAGCCTCCATCGATATCCTGATTACTATCAATGCATCCCCTTTTGATTACACCAAACCAGAACGCAGAGAACAAATCATTCGACAAAAAGCGCACCATGCCGTGACCGTGATCTACGTCAATATGGTCGGTGGTCAAGATGAGCTGGTATTCGACGGACAATCGTTGGTCATGAATCCTCAGGGACAAATCGCAGCTCGCGCGCCTGCATTCACCGAAATCTGCCAAACCATTCAGATCCGAGACCAAGAGGTTAGCGGCGACATTGCGCCAGTTTTAGACCCAATCCCGATGATTTATCAAGCACTCATCTTAGGTTTGCGTGACTATGTCAATAAAAACAAGATTCCTGGCGTATTACTGGGATTATCAGGTGGGATTGATTCAGCGTTAACCTTAGCCATTGCGGCTGATGCACTGGGTCCTGAGCGCGTACTGGCTGTCATGTTGCCCTCTCGGTATTCCGCCGACTTCAGCGCACTCGATGCACAAGAGCAAGCTACTGCACTCAAGGTTAAAACTCAAACTCTGTCCATAGAACCTGGTTTTCAAGCCATATTAACCAGTTTAGACCCCATTTTTGGCCAACAAAACTTAGGCATTACCGCTGAAAATATCCAAGCGCGCATTCGCGCAGTGCTCTTAATGGCGCTATCCAATCAAATGGGTTGGATGCTACTTTCGACCAGTAATAAAAGCGAAACAGCAGTCGGTTACACAACGTTATATGGCGATATGTGTGGCGGATTTGCTGTGATTAAAGATGTACTCAAAACCATGGTGTACGAACTCGCTGATTATCGCAATCATCTGACACCTATTATTCCAAATCGAGTACTTAGCCGCGCCCCCAGTGCTGAATTAGCCCCAGATCAAACCGATCAAGATCGCTTACCAGAATATGACGTCTTAGATGCCATCATTGTTGGCTATATGGAACAAGGCCTCAGCCAAGAGCAATTATTGACCATGTATCCCCAAACAGCTGTTCTGCAGACGCTACAATTAATTCGGCACAACGAATACAAACGTCATCAAGCACCACCTGGTACCAAAATTTCTCCCTGCGCCTTCGGTCGCGATTGGCGGTACCCGATTACACAACAGAGTGACGACATAAAAAACAACGGGATATAACTCTTATAATAATTTCAATTTGTAGTATAATACACCATCTTAAAATATCGAGGTCATTATAAATGAAACATTTACGCTCACTACGAATTATTTTTTTATTATTTCTCATACCGTCTGTAAGTTTTGCTTGGGGTGATGATAACTTGTTTTTCAGCGTTACCATCCAAAATGATACGCCTGAAACATGCGAGTTGATGCATCAACAACTGTTTGCTGGCAAAATAACTGACTTTAAGCCTGTTCCAGAGAAAATATTATCCGGTAAAAAAGCCCGTTTTGTGATTCAAGAAACTGGCCTGTCAAGCTCGGAGAAAATAGGATTAACTTACCGTTGTGGTGATTCGCGTTTTATCACATTTTTATCGCAACGTGAACTGGACATATTCATCGGCGCTTCTGTCACAGGCAAAATCCTTGCTGCCGAGAATATGGATGCCGTTTATGAAGTGCAGCATGGAACGGTTTTCGGCGGTATGTTTGTTAGAGCAGAAGAAGGAAGAATTCATTGGATTTTAAGTTAAATCCATTAGCGTAATCGCATCTTATGTCCAATTTATAATCGATCTATCCGAGGCGCGACCAGTAGGGAGCGGAAAAATTAAGCGGCTCGGATAGATTGAATCAATTTTGGATAAAAAATAGATCTTATAGGGTTCAAATTTTAGATGCGATTGCTCTGCCTATTGGGAGTACCAGCCCAGAACCGGCAAAATTTCCGGATGGTTTTTGATCATTGCCATCTTTTTTGACCGCCTAAGTTTATGTTGTTATTGTATCCAGATCAATGATAAAAAGGCTCGATTAATACTTATTAAGCAAAGTTTGGATCTTTATCAATTAGGCGTTCCTATTCAGAAAATTATTGCAACCCATATAGGATACGGGCGATATTTGTCACTCAAAGCTTTTATTAACAAGAGCAAGGACAAACAATGCGTCAACATATAAAAGAGTATAACAGCACATCGATACAGATCCCGGCATACAGTAGTGAGGGAGATGGGTTAACAGTGGTGTTAACAATCACCGCATATCCTAGTGACAGCCAATCTGTATCAACTTCAGGAAATATAGCTTGCGCTTTAAAAGAAAATTTTCAAC
>CAZBSX010000232.1:0-3032 GCA_964494305.1 uncultured Legionella sp.
CGACACGAAAAATATGCGTATCAACTGCGATGGTGGGTTGGCCAAACGCGGTATTTAAAATCACATTGGCTGTTTTTCTTCCCACACCAGGTAATGCTTCTAAGGCTTCACGCGTATTCGGAACTTCTCCATGATATCGCGTGACCAATTGCTCACACGTTTGCAGAATATGTTTTGCCTTAGCATTAAATAACCCAATAGTTTTGATGTAATCTTTTAAACGCTGCTCACCGAGTGCCAAAATTGCTTTCGGAGTATTCGCGATAGGGAATAAATGCTGAGTGGCTTTGTTCACACTAATATCAGTCGCTTGAGCAGATAATATCACTGCCATCAGCAATTCAAAATTGGACTGGTACTGTAATTCGGTTTTAGGATGCGGGTTTTGCGCTTGGAAGCGTTGAAAAATCCGCTGGATTGTCGCTCGATTCATATCATGGTTTTACCTTTACCCGCCCTAGAGCCGCTAAAATATACGCATTTTTTGCCGCTTTATCTGCCGAATTATCCTCTTTTTCTGCGATTAAACGACGTTGCGCGCGATAATGCTGCGATTTGGCATCTTCTTCCGCCAATAAGCGTACGTGTTTTGCGGCATGTCGCGCCCGCGCTACATTGGGATCATAACGTGTTTCGGGTATATCGACGAGGTCAATACAATCAACCGGACAAGGTTCTATACATAATCCACAGCCCGTGCATTCTTGGTCTAAAATCGTATGCATAAATTTGGCTGCTCCAACTATCGCATCCACCGGACAGGCCTGAATGCATTTTGTGCACCCAATACATTCTGTTTCACGAATCACCGCAGTCATAGGCAGCACGCTCGTTTGTTTGAGCATTTGCGCTTCATAAGGACTAGGATCAATCCGCAGTAACTCACCCAAATTCCGCAATGTTGTTACACCACCGGGCGGACAAAGATGAATGGGTGCGGCATTCGCGGCCATCGCCTCAGCATAAGGACGACATCCCGCATAACCACACTGCCCACATTGCGTTTGCGGTAAATGTGCGTCAATGTCCTGTACCAAACTCACTATTTTTCTCCCTCAGCAGCCAGCAATGCATCGATATCGCTTTGCTCTACGCGCTGCATAAGTGGCACAAAAGTTTGAATAGAATGATTGAGCAAGGGTTGTTCGATATTGAGCCAATTTAACGCCGGACATTGCAAAAACTCCTCGACCATTGCAGCCATTCTGGGGAGGACTGGCTTCAAGTACGCCATCAAGATCCGAAACAAATTCAAACCCATCGTACACACCATTTGGACCTGAGATAACATCTCGGGATCTTTGGCCAGTACCCAGGGCTTTTCCATATCAATATATTGATTAACGATGTCCGCGCCTTCCATAATCAGACGCTGCGCGCGTGCATAATCACGCCCCTCATACGCCGCTATGATTTGCGTACGTAAATCCAACAAGGTTTGATACAATGCAGGTTCAGCCAAAGTCTGGGCCAAGGTTTGATCAAACCGTTTCTCGATAAACCCCGCGCATCGACTAGCGATATTGACCACTTTTCCGACCAAATCTGAATTCACCCGATGCAATAAATCGGTAAAATTTAAATCCAAATCATCCACACGACCATTCATTTTTGCTGCAAAATAATACCGTAAATAATCAGGGTGTAAATGAGCCAAATACCGCCGAGCCTCAATAAACGTACCGCGTGATTTTGACATCTTCTGCCCATTGATGGTCAAAAATCCGTGAGTAAAAATTGCTGTAGGCAAACGATGGCCACTCCCCGATAACAACGCGGGCCAAAACAATGCATGAAAATACATAATGTCTTTGCCGACAAAATGGTACAGCTCGGTCGTTGTATCTGGATCCCAAAATTCTGTAAAGGATTGTCCAGTTTGCTCACAGTAGCGCTGAAATGCCGCCATATAGCCAATGGGAGCATCCAACCACACATAAAAATACTTATCTTCGGTCCCAGGGATTAAAAACCCGAAATAGGGCTTATCTCTGGAAATATCCCAAGCTTGTAATCCAGCTGAGAACCATTCTTCTAATTTATTAGCCACTTCGGCTTGCAGCGCACCACTCATCGTCCATTGTTTCAGAAACGATTCATAGCGTTGTAAATCAAAAAAATAATGTTCGGATTCTTTTTCAATCGGTGTCGCACCAGAAATGGCAGACACTGGATTCAACAAATCCGTAGGTGCGTAAGTCGCTCCGCACGCTTCACAACTATCACCATATTGATCAACAGCCCGGCATTTGGGACAGGTACCTTTGACATACCGATCGGGCAAAAAAATATTTTCCACTGGATCAAATGCTTGCGTAATCACACGCGTATAAATATCACCTCGCGCACGCAATCGTTGATAAATGTCGGTAACCAGTGCTTCATTTTCAGGAGAATGCGTCGTGTGATAACAATCGTAATGAATATCAAATGCAGTAAAATCCTGCATATGACTGGCCTGCATCGCTTGCGTTAAAGCCAACGGTGTCATGCCTTGCTGCTGCGCTTTGAGCATGATAGGTGTCCCATGCGCATCGTCACCACAGACTGCAATACAGTCATGGCCTAGCATTTTCTGTACACGCACCCAGATGTCCGTTTGGATGTGCTCCACAAAGTGTCCCAAATGCAAATGACCATTTGCATAGGGTAACGCACTGGTAACGAGCATCTTACGCCGATTTGTCATAATGATTTTTTACTCTTAATTTACACGACTTTGCCATTTTCCCCGACGCCTGTGGCATCAACCACGGAGAATCTGGGAAAATGTAAAGTCGAGACTGGAGATGCCAAAAATGTGAAGTATACCGAATTTTTAAGATTTGAAACAGCACTCATTATAGCTTCATTTTAGCCAGTTCCGATGCGATATCCGGTGAATCCTTTACGACGATAGCCTCAGGATTTTGTGCAAACATTGTGGACAGTAATTTTTTGCTTGGAATATGCATATGAGTCGCGAAACCTAATGCATTGGTTCCAAATTCGCTGAAGGGCTTGGCAATATTATAGCCCAAATAGGCCAAAGT
>CAZBSX010000233.1:0-3009 GCA_964494305.1 uncultured Legionella sp.
TCCAACAAATAGGGCATGAGCACTCGATTGATTAAAAACCCAGGGCTAGACGTCACAGGTAACGGTAACCGCCCGATTTGATCGACAAACGCGCAAGCACGCTGAATCATCTCTTGTGACGTTTTCTTATCGTAAACCACTTCGATCAATTCCATTCTAGAGACCGGGTTAAAGAAATGAATTCCAATTAAGCGTTGCGGTTTTTGCATCACCTGGCTGATTTCATGCAATGGGATACTCGAGGTATTGGTTGCAATTATTGCATCGAGAGGTGCTTTCGCCTCGATTTCTTTCATGAGTGCTTGTTTCACATCAAGTTGTTCAAAAACAGCCTCAATAATCAAATCAGCTCGTTTGAGTCCCGCCCCTTGTGGATCAGGGATCAATCGATCCATCGCTTCTTGAATCAATCGTGGTTTACGTAATTGCTTGCTATATAGCGCAAAAGCTCGCGCAATGGCCGGTGCAATTCGATCAACATTTTGATCTTGTAGCGTCACCTGCAGACCGCGTAATGCACACCAAGCTGCAATATCGCCACCCATCACGCCAGCTCCGATGACATGCACGCGCTGGACGTGTCCTGTGCACCCTTTCGCGAAACTTTTTAAGCGTTCTCGTAATAGAAATACGCGCGTCAAATTATGCGCTGTTTCCGATCCGGTAATTAATTTTTCGACTGAATCTGCTTCTTTTAAGTAAGCGCGTTCATCGAATCCACCTTCTTTTTCCCATAAATCAATAGCCGCAAAAGGCGCTGGGTAATGCTGTTTCGAGACTTTATCGGCCACCATATGGCGTAAGCCCTTCGCCACACAAGCTCTGGCCCAAGAAAATTTTTCTAACGCATGGAACAGACCGGGTTGATGCGCTTTCGGTCGCGTCAACATATACTGCTCTGCTGCACGCTTCAATTGACGTGCTGGTACCACATCATCAATCATACCTAGTGCTTTAGCACGTTTTGCCGGCAGCGCCGCACCCGTCAAAATAACGTCCGATAAGGCTTGAACCCCGCCAATCAATTTTGGCAACCGCACGGTGCCACCCCAACCAGGGTGAATCCCTAGTTTGACTTCCGGCAAACCAATCCGCGACGCATCAGTCGCAATCCGGTAATTACAGGCCAGAGCCAGCTCAAATCCTCCTCCCATACAAAAACCGTCTATCATAGCCAGCGTAGGAAACTTCAAGCCTTCCAATCGTGCGAACACGGTTTGACCTTTACGAAGAAAATCAATAATTTGTTTGTTGGATTTAAACTGACCAAACTCATGCACATCAGCACCTGCAATAAACCCGTTTGCTTTGAGAGAGTAAATGACCAACCCAGCAATATCTGGTTTATGGCCCAGGTCTTGTAAGATCACATTAAACTCGTCTAAAACGTCACTATTAATCGTATTCACCGATGCGTGTTGGCGATTTAATCCTAACCAGACAATATGATGCGTATCCAGTTGTATATCCCAATGTTTATACTGACTCATGATTCACTCACCTCAGTCGTACGTTCTAAATACATTGCGCCACCTTGGCCGCCTCCGATGCAGATTGATGCCATTCCGCGTGTGCCACCCGTTTTGGCCAAATGAGACAACAGGTGCAATACAATTCGAGCACCACTTGCGCCCACAGGATGACCCAATGCGATGGCGCCGCCATCAGGATTCAGTACCGAAAGTAGCGGAGCACCCATTGGTTTTTTTAGACCTAATTCCGCTTGGCAAAATTCCGCGTCATTCCACGCCGCAAGACAAGCAAGCACTTGTGCAGCAAAGGCTTCATTAATCTCCCATGAATCGATATCTTTGGGTTTTAAACGTTGACGCTCTAAAATCGGTGTAGCAGCATACACTGGCCCCAGTCCCATAATCGCTGGATCCAAGCCACTCCATTGAGAATCAACAATCCGTCCCATCACCGGTAAATGATATTTTTTCACTGCTTCTGCGCTGGCCAAGAGCAATAAGCAAGCACCATCCGTAATTTGTGAACTATTCCCTGCTGTAACCATCCCATAGGGCCGATCAAAAAAAGGTTTGAGTTTGCCCAAACCTTCGACAGTACTATCTTTCCGGTACCCATCATCTTCACGATATGCGCGGCCCTTATCATCAATAATCGGTAAGACTTCATCCATCTGACCCGCAGCATAGGCTTGCATCAGTCGATGATGACTCGTATTGGCGAAGTCATCCATTTGCTCGCGGGAAATATGAAATTGGTATGCAAGATTTTCAGCGGTTTGTCCCATGTTTAGGCTGACAATTGGATCAGTGAGCCCACGCAATAAGCCGATCACTGGGGCAAAATAAGCAGGACGCAATTGTGTCAATAATTTCGCTTTTTGTCCGAATGTTTTGGCAGATGACCAAAGCCCTAACCAAGCAACCATTTGTTCATTGAGTAAGACCGGGGCACGACTCATAGCCTCGGTGCCACCTGCTAACACCAAATCGCTACGACCACTGGCAATTTGCTGTGCTGCGTTATCCAACGCTTGCATCCCTGACGCACAATTGCGCATCACTGTATATGCCGGCACGCCATTACCACAACCTAGGCGCAGCGCAATAATCCGCGCAATATTCACTTCATCCGGCCCAGCCATGACACAACCCACGATCACTTCATCCAAATCACTGGGTAGAAACGGTTGGCGCTGCAGTAAAGCACGCCCTGCTTGTACAGCCAAATCCGAAGCTGAAAAAGGCCCGATTCCTTTCGCTTTGAGGAAAGGAGTACGTAACCCATCAACCACATAAACGGCCTTCCCGCTTAGATTTGAGGAATATTTCACGGCAGATCCTCCTTGATACAACGTCATATTCTTTAAGATAACAGGATTCTTATTTGATCCGCAAACATTTCCTGTTATACTTCGTCCCTCAGATTCTTATGCAAAATAAAATGCGACCATAGGGATTTGAATTTCGCATCATGTGGAGAGATGGCCGAGTGGTCGAAGGCGCTCCCCTGCTAAGGGAGTATGGGACAAAATCCCAT
>CAZBSX010000234.1:0-3005 GCA_964494305.1 uncultured Legionella sp.
GAGGCAAGCGGTATTGTGAGGTGATTATCTCCAAGGGACGAATATTTGAAGTGTATAATACGTTGTCTCTAAACGATTGTCCTGACGCTAAATGGAAACTCTTGACTGTCCAAAATATTAAAAAAGAGACAGGCTCATTTTATGTGTTCTTAAATGGCCCCAGACGTTTTATCTTGGATAGCGCCAAAAATAGCACATTTATCGATAGTACACCTAGAAAATTTCAAAATTTGGATATGCGAAAAGCAGGAATCTTACACCTCAGTTTGCGAGAAACCTTATTTGGGTCGAAACCATTTCGAGAGCACCATGTTGAACGTAAAACGACATGGGTGTATGAAGCTGGTAAAAGAGTCTACGAATTGATTGATCCAGAGGGACAGGTTTATGTGATGCAATCGTTTGCGTTGTCTCCGGGCGTACACCACGAAAAAGATTTGATGAATTTGGACACCTGGCTAAAACTACCGAAAGGCTGGCAGTTTAAAACCGGTATTTTAAAAGAGACCCGTGACGTAGTTGCGGTTAACGAAAACGCGATGGTTATTCAAGATAATCTGCGTAACACTTACCAAAGGGCAACGCAGGATTTACTTAGTCAATAGGACAATTTATAACCTCACCCACGGATGTGGTTTATGGGCCCGGTGGTCACGCCACGGGGATTTGAGAAACGGGGTAAAATTTATAAATTCCGTTCGGAGTGAGGAGCGGCAATGTAGCGTCTCGTAGGTCCCGTGGTGTAATCTCTGCTTCGAAACGTGGCTCTGCCGAGGCCTTAGGGTACTAAGGGATACCCTTGTTCAATCCAACCTTGCAATCCTTTATTGAGTGAAACAACGTGTTGATAGCCCATGGATTGTAGATTGTATGCAACGGGTGCACTGCGATAGCCGCCACTGCAATAAACCACAATCTCTGCGTCAGTATCAGGAACATGTTTTCCGATGTCGCGTTCAATAGTGCCTTTGCTGATATGGATGGCATTTAAAATGCGCCCGGTAGCGATTTCATGATCTTCTCGCACATCAATTAAATAAGCGGGTCTGCCATCCTGCAGCATGTGATTAAGTGCATCTGCCGAGATTTCCTGAATATGTTTTTTGGCCTCTGTGACCAAATCGACAAAATGTGGGGAGTGGCTTTTCATAGATAATCCTTAATTTTTAATAATTAATAATTCGGAAGGAATTTCATAAGGCAATGATTTTAAATTTGGCTCTTCTACATCAATCCGAGCAATTTGATAATCATGTACAGCAGGCAAGATATGGGCAAATAACAGCGCAGGATCAGTCTTGAGTTTCTGCGCAAAAGGCGTCGATGTTGCCGATTTTTTACGTGCTAAAATAATATTTCCCAACCAAATAGGTTCTTGATAATGCATTAAATAATAATTCGAACGCCATAAGCGTAATATGTACAAATTATCGTCTTTGACGGTACGGTAAGACATCGTCAATGCAGGATTTTTATTGAGGTATAATTGCTCCATAAACGGTAATTCGTCAGTGGTGTACCGACCTTCTGCGTGAATGAGGAGCGTATATAGGAGTGATTTGGGTTGTTTTTTCCAGCCGCCAGTTTCTAAGCGTTTTTCTAATTCTTGAATTGATCCCGCATATTGCACATTAAAGAGGCCAACTCTGCGGCCCACACGATTTCGAGAATAGATGGGTAAAATAGGCTCGGCGTATTGATACCACCAAGTATCTTGATTGAGCACATACGCTTTGGCTTTGGGGGTGTGGTGGTGAATACAGTCTTGATAGTGATACCAATACGCATAAAGCGTAGTGAGCGAAAATAAACACGCGGTTAAGGCAATAGGAATGGATAGGGTATGCGTGGGTGCCGGTTTGCGACGATAAAAAATCCAGTAGAATAAGCCAGTAATGCAACCGATCCCATATGCACCTAAGACGGAACTCAACCAATTGTCGCCCAAAACTAGGATGGCGATGCCGGAGAGTAACAACATCAAAAACATGATACTCATTGTGGCAAAAGTCACTGTCTGAGTCCGCTGATTTCGCTTTCTTAATAAGTAATTGATCAAAAATATGTATAAACTGGACGCAATGCACAAATAAACCGCTGGATACAAGCCTGGGCTAGGCGTTGAGAATAAGTGAATAGCAGGCTGAATAAAGATAAAATGAGCGGAGACCCAGGCAATCACGGTTACGGTGATCGCCAAATTGAACCAATATTTTAAAAAACGCCAATCCCGCGCCATAGCGGTGAGACTCGCAATGAGTACCCAGAAACTACTTAACGACAATGGATTAAAGACAAATGTTACGACGATGAGAAATTTATCCAAACTTCTGGTGCGTAGGGTTTGTAAAAAATAGGTAATGGGCTGGTTAATCGCGTTGAGCCATTCTCCCTGGAGAACGAGTAAACTGAGACCCAACGTACCCAGAACGCAACCAAACCAAATCAGAGATAAGCTAATAATTTTTTGAGGCTTAGGTTCTTTTTTATTGATGAGTTTTTTGATGAATTTTTGCGTGGCAGGGTGTTTGTTTGACCAATGCCATATTTTGTTCACATGTGCGGCAAACCACAGGTTCAGTGCTCGAGCTAATGATTTGATCAGTAAACTCGCGATCCAGATGGCAATGAGGATCCCCATGACAAACCCAAATAAGCGTTGTGCACTATCTGCAGAGAGTTGATGACTGGCGGCTCCAATCACATATCCAGGTAACACATATAAAAATGCCCACCCAATTGCAGAAATGAAGTTGGCCGAAAAAAATTGCCAACGGGGCATATGCATCATACCTGCAATAATCGGAGTAATTGACCGCAATGGGCCGGTGAAACGGCCAATAAGGACACTTTTACCCCCATGTCGGTCAAAAAAATCTTTACCATAGCACAGAAGACCTGGGTAACGACTGAATGGCCATATCGTGGCAAGAGTATCGCTATAAACGGCTCCCAGCAAATAACTGATGCTGTCACCTGCAAAAGCCCCAAGTGACGCAAAAATG
>CAZBSX010000235.1:0-2948 GCA_964494305.1 uncultured Legionella sp.
AGCTACCGATATTGAAATCCATGCGCGTGAAACTTTAGCGATTCGTGAGCGTTTGAATAACATTATGGGACACCATTGCAAGAAAACACCTGATCAAATTATGCGTGATACAGAACGTGATAATTTTATGAGTGCGAATCAAGCTGTCGACTACGGCTTGATTGACAAGGTACTGCATAGTCGTGATGCACTGTAAGTCAATTGACTCGAAGGGTTGAATTTAGGGATTTTTGTCCCCATTTAGCTAGTACAGTAAGAAATTTTGCGTACTGGGCATTTTTATGTGAGGGGTGCATTGATGGCTAAGAGTAGTGGATCTGGGAGCAAAACGTTATATTGCTCTTTTTGTGGTAAAAGTCAGAACGAAGTCAAAAAACTGATCGCTGGGCCTTCTGTCTTTGTTTGTGATGAATGTGTAGAGCTATGTAACGACATCATCAAAGAAGAAACGCATGAAAAGCCAGAAACGTCCTCATCAGAAGTCAAACTTCCTAAACCAAAAGAAATCGCAGCATTTTTAGATGAGTATGTGGTCGGACAAGTACATGCTAAAAAAGTACTCTCGGTTGCGGTATATAATCACTACAAGCGTTTATATCATAAAACCGAAGATGGTATTGAATTAGGAAAATCAAATATTTTATTGATTGGTCCAACAGGTAGCGGGAAAACTCTGCTCGCACAAACGTTAGCCAAACTACTCAATGTGCCTTTTACGATGGCCGATGCGACCACATTAACCGAAGCGGGCTATGTGGGAGAAGATGTTGAAAATATTATCCAAAAACTCTTACAAAAATGCGATTATGACATTGCCAAAGCACAACAGGGCATTGTTTACATCGATGAAATAGATAAAATCTCACGTAAATCTGATAATCCATCGATCACACGAGATGTTTCTGGAGAAGGTGTTCAACAAGCCTTGTTGAAACTGATTGAAGGTACCGTGGCTTCGGTCCCACCCCAAGGTGGCAGAAAACATCCTCAGCAAGAGTTTTTGCAAGTGGATACATCGAATATTTTGTTTATTTGTGGTGGTGCGTTTGCCGGTCTTGATAAAGTTATTCGTGAGCGTTCGGAAAAAACTGGCATTGGGTTTTCTGCGAAATTGAATAAAAAGAATGCGCATGATTTTGAGGAAATCTTAGGAGCTTTAGAGCCAGACGATCTGGTTAAATATGGATTAATTCCAGAATTTGTGGGTCGATTACCGGTTGTAACGACTTTGCACCAACTCGACGAAGCTGCCTTGATTGATATCTTAACCAAACCGAAAAATGCCTTAGTCAAACAATTTCATGCATTGTTTAAAATGGAAGGAGCAGATTTGGAGTTTCGTGAGGAAGCGTTGAAATTGATTGCGAAAAAAGCCATTGCGAGAAAAATTGGTGCTCGCGGACTGCGCGCAACGCTTGAAAATATTTTATTAGATACGATGTATGAATTGCCTTCTCTAGACGGGGTAGAAAAAGTTATCGTAGATGAATCAGTGGCGAATGGGGTGATCCAGCCGATCCTGGTTTATGCAGATGAAGAAAAAAAAGCGGTGTAACCGGGGCAGGTAATTATGTCAGTTGAAGTCGAAGCGGCACCAAAAGAAGAAATGGATTTAAGTCATATGCCTGTATTACCACTGCGAGATGTGGTCGTCTATCCTCATATGGTGATTCCATTATTTGTAGGGCGTCAAAAGTCAATCAAAGCCTTAGAAGCAGCGATGCTAGAAAATAAGCGGATTGTTCTGGTGGCGCAGCGCAAATCGGTGGATGATGATCCGACACCCGGCGGTTTATTTGAATATGGTACGATTTCTAGTTTGTTGCAATTGCTCAAATTGCCAGATGGAACGGTGAAAGTACTGATTGAAGGTGAGCAGCGCGCTAGAATCACACAATTTTCCGAATCCACTGAACATGAGCATATTGTTGCATCTTTAGCGCTTTCAGAAGAAATCAACACAGCATTCAAAGAACAAGAAGTGCAGATCATGATGCGTTCTTTGATGTCGCAATTTGAACAATATATCAAATTGAATAAAAAGATCCCCCCTGAAGTTCTAGCGTCTTTGTCTAGTATCGAAGAGCCCGGTCGTTTAACGGATAATATCGCAGCCCATTTGACGCTGAAAGTCGAAGACAAACAAGCGTTGTTGGAAGAATTGGACGTTGGCGTGCGTTTAGAGCGTCTGATGGCCTATATCGAGAATGAAATCGATTTACTCCAGGTTGAGAAGCGCGTTCGTGGACGTGTGAAACGCCAGATGGAAAAGAGCCAACGTGAATATTATCTCAATGAGCAAATCAAAGCGATTCAAAAAGAACTGGGTGAAATCGGAGAAGAAGGGAGTGAATTAGAGCAGATGGAGCGGGCGATTGAAAAAGCCGGCATGCCTAAAGAAGCTCATGATAAAGCTCAATCAGAATTAAAAAAGCTCAAACTTATGCCGCCCATGTCAGCTGAGGCTACCGTTATTCGCAGTTACTTAGACTGGATGCTGAGCGTGCCTTGGAAAAAACGCAATCGAATCCAATTTGATTTGAGTAAAGCTGAAAAAATGCTCGACAAAGATCATTTTGGTTTAGAGAAAGTGAAAGAACGAATTATTGAATATCTTGCAGTCCAGCAACGCGTGAAGCGCTTAAAAGGCCCGATTATCTGTTTGGTCGGTCCACCTGGTGTGGGTAAAACCTCGTTAGGGCAATCCATCGCCAATGCGACAGGTCGTACGTTTATCCGAATTGCTTTGGGTGGCGTACGCGATGAGGCTGAAATCCGTGGCCATCGTCGTACCTATATTGGCTCGATGCCGGGTAAAATCATTCAAAAACTATGTAAAGCTGGGGTTAAAAACCCACTGATTATGCTAGATGAAGTCGATAAAATGGCAATGGATTTTCGTGGCGATCCCGCATCTGCCTTATTAGAAGTATTAGATCCTGAACAAA
>CAZBSX010000236.1:0-2926 GCA_964494305.1 uncultured Legionella sp.
GAAACTAGAGCGATTACCACATATTTTTTTTAAAACCTCTATCCATATGTTTTGGTCTATATGCGGTTGTAGGGTCAACATAAATGACTGACAATATTCGTGGATGGCACCTTGGTGGCAATTCAAGAACCAATCTTGAATCAGACTAAGGCCAAAACTTGAACTGGGGCGGTTTGGGCATCCAGTCTGAGTTTGGCCAACTTCAATCATCTGCGTTAGATTATGGATGGTTCTGTGTTGAAACAAGTCGCGAATATTGAATTGTAACCCTGCTTGTTTACAGCTATGAACAATCTGCAAGCTCGAAATGGAGTCACCACCGATTTCAAAGAAATCAGCATTCAGATTGACCGTTTTAAGTTTGAGTACTTTTTTCCATATATTAACTAGAATGGATTGAACTTGAGGGCTATCGTTGGAAGCAGAATCGTATGCTTCGGTGACAACAGGCAGTAGATGTAATTGATGCGCATGAAACTTCAATAAGGTATCCTTATTTATTTTTCCATGGTGCGTAATGGGTAAATGATCAATCACATGAATATATTGGGGTACCGCATAAAACGGGATTTTTTTTCTTAAAGCGGCAAACAGATCTTGTTCTATGTCCAGAGGATAATTGGCATATCGAATGTGTTCTTGGCATAGGGGAGCTGCCGTCATGTCAGGAAATGAGCTTTTATAAAGTACCGCATCGAAGTAGTAACTGTTGCTGCTGTTGAGTCTGTATCTATATTGAATATCATGGTGAGCCAACATGGCTTGAAGCTCGGGTAAGGTTGTCACCAGATGAGGAGGTTGAGGCTGCTGCAAAGACTTATCTTGCGTCAAATGATACAATGTACGATCTACGCAAGGAATTACGAGTACCTCGGTATCGAAGCATATTGCGTTGATCAGAGTAGATAGAGGTTGAGATGCGTCATAATATACAGTTTTTTTACTGGATGTGTCATCCATAGGGATACATTTGAGAATGGCATCATAGCGAAACAAATTGAGCTCATTTTCCGAGGTATTTCGCTTTCTAAACAATTGAACAGTCATCGTGTCTATGTCCAACAACTCGAGTACTTTATCTCTAAAGAAAGCAGGAGAGACGAGTAATTCTTGCTCTTGTGACATACTGATATAAGTTTGCTCCTGAATGTTTTCGGTCGCTATACCTTGGGTTTTAGCCCGATAGCTGTTTAGAAAATAGTGGTATGCGTGGAATAAATCATAATTTCTAATATCACCAAAAAAAAGATTGGCATTTGGATTTAAAAAGCGTTTTAATTTTTTAAGCAGGGCACGTAAATATTCAATGGATGGAAAATATTGAATCACTGAGTTGATGATAACGCAATCAAAGGTCATATCTTGCAATTCTGGAATAGTATCAAAATATAGCGCTTCGGAAGCAAATAAACTCACTTTTTGAGGTGGAGTTATCAGGCGTAATCGGTTAATGCTTTCCTGCGAGATATCAATACCGCAGTAAGCGTCAATTTTATCTACTAATCCAAACAAAATCAGTCCAGAGCCACAGCCAATTTCTAAAACGGATTTGGGTCTCAGTGAGTTAATTTTATCCAAAGTATCTTGGAGCCATTCTTGCATGACATCTGGAGTAAAGGGTTGATTGGTAAGACTATTATGCCAACCCTCAATATTGAAACCGTAGTCATGCTGTTGAAAATCATGGGAATACAATTGGTCGTATATAGTTTTCCAATGCTCGATTTGTATTTGATGTGCTTGTTTTTCTTCATCATATTGCGGTGCCGTAAGTGTCACAAAACTCACTAATTCAGTTTCTCCTGCGGTGGAAATTGGAACTGTGACTACAGATTGCACATTATCGCATCGTCCCAAATGATGATTTATTTCGCCTAAAGTGATTCTATATCCGCGGATTTTCACTTGATCATCAACACGTCCAATATACTCGAAATCGTCACCTCTTTGGCGAACTAAGTCACCTGTTCTGAAGTATAAAACAGTCCCGATCTCAATAAATTTTTCTTCTTCAAGTTCGGGTCGATTGAGGTAGCCTTGACAGACGGAAGGTCCGGAGATTAATAGCTCGTGTTCGCCGCCTTCTACGGGTAACAAATGAAAGACAAACCCAGCTAGGGGTTTGCCGATAATACTGTTGACACCATATAAACCATGGTTTTCAGTGACCAAACTGAATGTGCAATGTATGGTTCCCTCAGTGATGCCATACATGTTGACCAAAATAGGATGAGTGGATTTTTGGCTGAATTTTATCCAAGGTTGAATCAGCGTTGTTTCTAAAGCTTCTCCGCCAAAAATAATATAGCGCAAACAATGATTTTCCTGTTCTTTTAGGTTGTGCAATAATTTGTCTTGAATCCGATAAAATGCGGAAGGAGTCTGATTTAAAACTGAAATATTCTGTGTTAGCAGTTCATGAGCAAGTAATTCAGGCGAGATGATGACTTCATAAGGAAATAGGATCAATGTTGCGCCAGTTGTCAGCGCTCCCCACAGTTCCCACACAGAAAAATCAAAGCCGTAAGAATGCAAATAGGCCCATCGGTCGGTATTGGAAAAAGAAAAAACAGCGCGTGTGGCAGAGAACAAAGCACTTAAATTGCTGTGCGAAATTTTTACCCCTTTAGGATAGCCCGTTGTGCCGGAAGTGTAGATGATATAAGCCAAATCAGTAGGATTAGGTAGGGGTAAAGTAGATAACAGCCGTGGCAAAGGCTCATCGTAATTCAGCTGTTGAATATTCCATGTTTCTACGCAGGCAGCATTGGGTTCAGAAAAGATGACTGTTTTGGAGCAAATGATAAGTTGTGCTGCTGAGTCATTGAGAATAAAGGTCAGCCTTTCTTCAGCCAAACGCAGATCACAGGGAATATAGTAACAACGCGCTTTCATAACTGCCAATATTACAATAATCTGCTCTATA
>CAZBSX010000237.1:0-2897 GCA_964494305.1 uncultured Legionella sp.
AAAGCCTAAGGATTGATGCGGCGCCATTTGAGCACGCAGGGTTTGCCAATCCTTGAGATTACGAATAATTTGCATAGCACACCTGAAATTAAGATGAAAAGGAATGTTCTAAACTGGGAAAGTGACCCTGTTGAACTTCTTCAATATAGTGCGCAATGGCGGTGTCAAAGACCGAACTACCATTGGCAAATTGTTTAACAAAACGACAATGAATATCGCTGTATAAGCCTAAAAAATCATGCCAAACCAACACTTGGCCATCTGTGTCCGAGCCGGCGCCAATTCCGATGGTCGGAATAGTCAGTTTTTGAGAGATGTTTTTCGCCAGTTCGCTCGGGATGCATTCAAGGACGAGCGCAAAACAGCCTGCAGCTTCTAATTGTTGTGCTTGCGCGATGAGTTGGTCTGCTTGAACAGATGAACGGCCTTGGATTTTATAACCCCCTAATTGCAACACGGATTGGGGAGTAAGACCGATATGTCCTACGACGGGTACGCCCGAAGTGACAATATGGGCGATGGTCGCACACGTATCGGCATCACCGCCTTCAATTTTGATGGCGTGTGCGCCTGCTTGAACCAGAGATTTGACATGCGTCATCGTTTCAGTGCGAGAGCTTCGGTGACATAAAAAAGGGAGATCGGTGATGAGAAATTGTTGTCCAATACCGCGAGCCACAGCAGCAGTGTGCAATGTCATCATGGTCATATCTGCCATGACCGTGCTCTTATGGCCGTGGACCGTCATCGCAACAGAATCACCCACTAAGACACAATCTAATGTGCTGTCAGCGATGATGCGAGCCGAAGGGTAGTCATAGCAGGTTAAGACGGTAATTTTAGATGTGTTTTTTTTACGAGCAAAATCATGAAGTTTCATGCTGATCTCCTGACTACTAGGCCTGGAAGATCATAGGGAGACGATAACGTACTCTGTGTTTTTCTGGGTACCTGTCGCATGGATCAAGTCCTCCTTAAAGTGGTTCTGATACAATGTAAGCTGGGCCTTGGCCCAACGCAGTGCTGTTGTTGGGCCAAGGCCCAACCTACGTAACGCAATCTAGTCATCGCGCATAAAGCGTCGATGCTGATGCGATCATAATTGATATTCTGCGTATTGACAATTTTTACCTGGAAAATATGATACGATCTTAACAGTGTCCAATTGAAGGATATTCTTGATGTTAATTGATAAACTCACTACGCCAGGTGTACATACCGAGATGATTTCTGGCCCACAAGGAGATTTGGAGTGTGTGTTTGATGTTCCACCTGATGTGGATTCTCGTTATTTGGCGATTTTAGGTCATCCGCACTCCTTACAAGGTGGCACAATGAATAATAAAGTTGTGACGACAATGGCGAAGGCATTTCGTGAATTGGGGATTGCGTCCATTCGGTTCAATTTTCGTGGTGTAGGTCGTTCGGCGGGTGAGTATGATGCTGGTATGGGCGAGAGCGAGGATGTATTACATCTATTACGCCTAAGTGATCGCCCAAATTTGATGGTTTTTTTTGCAGGATTCTCCTTTGGCTCGTATGTAACATTTCGAGCGCTTACACAATATCAAACTGAATCTACGCATCCTACTGCGTTGATTTCGATTGCACCGTCCGTACATCATTACGATTATACAACCGAATTAACGCCCAAAACGCCATGGTTAATTGTAATTGGTGAAGACGATGAATTGGTGCCGCTAGATGCTGTGACCGAATTTGCCAAAACGCATCCCGCGCTGCCAAGCATTGAATATTTTGCGGATACGAGTCATTTTTTCCACGGGAAATTACTCGACTTAAAAGATCGTTTGCACGCCTATATTCGTTCGTGGATGCACTGATGACACGTTTAGTCGATGCCTATAGCGCAGCATTGCGTCGAGGGGATATTCAGGATGATGGTGAGCAGCGTCGTTTGTTGATGCCCTTGCAACACCTGACTGATCAGTTACTCGGACGCCAGGTATGGTATCGTTGTTTATTTCCTCAATCATCTATCCAGGGTTTGTATATTACCGGTCCAGTTGGGGGCGGTAAAACATATATGATGGATATGTTTTATCAAAATTTACCCGATAAACGCAAACTTCGCGTTCATTTTTTGCATTTCATGCAAAAAATCGATCAAAAACTCCGATTTTTGCAAGGTCATCGCGATCCTCTATTGAAAATTGCTGCCGAATTGGCCAAGCACTATACTGTACTCTGTATCGATGAATTTATCGTAGATGACATGGCGTATGCCATGATTTTGGGTGAATTGTTACAAGCACTTTTTTCGAAACACGTGATTTTAGTGGCCACGTCGAACACTAAAATTGATGATTTATATCGAAATGGCATGAATCGCGAGCGTTTTTTACCGGCTATTGCTTTATTGCATCGGTATTGTAACGAAATCAATATCTTGTCTTCCGTGGATTATCGTTTGGGTAGAACCCTTCACGTGCATGCGTATCTCTATCCATTGAATGCGGAGAATGAACACGTCTTGGCAGAACAATTCAAGATGCTGGCGTGTGATGCTTCCGTAGGGGGAACTGTTACAGTGCAGTCCAGGCCAATTTCGGTCGTCAAAGTCAGTCAATCGGTCATTTGGTTCGAATTTGCAACGATTTGTGCCATGCCGCGCTGTCAATTGGATTTTATTGAGCTTGCAGAGCGCTATCATACGATTTTTGTGGCGCATATTCCAATTTTAGATGGTGAAAATACAAGTACGGCGGTGGTACTCTTGATTCAATTGGTCGATGTGCTCTATGATCGAGGTATTCGGCTGATCATATCTGCTGCAGCTGCGCCTATTGATCTATATCGGACGGGTCCAATGACGCAAGAATTTGCGCGTACATTGAGCCGCTTAGAAGAAATGCAATCGGAAGATTATTTGGCCC
>CAZBSX010000238.1:0-2858 GCA_964494305.1 uncultured Legionella sp.
TTCATTTTTTCGTCTAGCACAAGTTTTGCGCCCAGGTGTCCAAGTAATTCCATCATGGTCGTCACATCTTTTAGATGTGGCACATTGGCAATCGTCACATTTTCCGTCAGTAACAATGACGCCGCCATAATCGGCAACGCTGAATTCTTCGCACCAGAAATGATAATATCGCCATGCAAAGGTTTACCACCTGTAATAATTAATTTATCCACCCTTATTTCTCCCCGCAAATTTTTTGCCACTCTGATTTAGTCCAGGTATTCATTTGCAGCGCATGGACTTGCCCGGATAAAATATACGGATTCAACAAGGTATAGACCCAAAGTTGGCGTTTTACTTTGGGTTGATCCAGAAAAACATCCGAAACAACCGTCAATTCGTAATGTCTGCCATCCCCTTCAAATGTCATGTGCGCAATCTCAGCATGCGCTTTTAATAAGGCTTCGATGTCTTCCGAAGTCATATTGGTCATCATAATTCCTCATGGTCTAAAATTTTTTCTACGCCGTACAATTTGGCCAGCGCAAGAATATCTGCTGACATATGCTCAATCACCAACAGTGTATTGTGCGTACGACATAAGCGTTGTGCATCAATTAAAAATGCCAATCCCGCACTATCACAGGTTTGTACATCTGCCAAATCACAATGAATGCTTGACGGTTGATCTAGCGTTAATAATTTAACAAACCGACTACGATGTGCCGTAACCGTTGCAAATGTTAAGAGATTAGATGGCTTAAAATACGTTTGTTCGCTCATTAGGTTCCCAGTATCATGCTACTTTTTTGTTGGCTCGCATTTGTTTAAGCAGTTCATGCATCGTACCTTGTTGTAAAATATCGGAAAACTGAGTCCTAAAACTTTGCAACAAGCTAATCCCTTCAACACCAAGGTCATAAACCTTCCATTCTCCGGCCTTTGACACCAGATTATAACTCAATGGAATTCGTTGTCCATTCGGTCTCGTGATCACAGAGTTGACGCGGATAAAATGCCCTTCTAACGTACCGCGCACCGGCACAAAAGTGATCGTCTCACCAGAGTATTCGGCCAACGGTGCAGCATACGTACGAATAACCAACTGAGTAAATTCTTTTACAAATGCTTGCTTTTCAGCAGGGGTCGCTTTCATCCAAGCTTGACGTCCCAATACGGAACGCGACATTCCTTGGACATCAATATGTGGCAGCAAATACGTTTGAATGGCCTGATTCACAATATTGGGATCTTGTTTTAAGCTAGATTGATGTGTTTTGAGCGTGGCAATAATTTGCTGTGCGGTCTCTTCTAACATTGGCACAGGCGAAGATTGTGCCACCAGATAGTTCGCAAACACAACCAGCAACATGGTGGTGACTAATTTAAGCATTCGAGACATATAAACCCCTTATTGTGTTGAATGATTACTTCTTCATATTAAATACTAATTGGCCAATCAAATTTTCTAAGATGATTGCTTCCTGCGTTTTGGCAATCACATCCCCACCACGTAAGAATTGATGGTTGGGATCGGTACTGTCAAAACCAGGTACGATACTTATATAATTGGACCCTAAAAGTCCTTCTGTCAAAATTCGGACTGAAGCATCTTCGTAGGGAATGGGTTTATCCGTACGCAACGACATGGTTACTTTGGCATTTAAGCTACTCGGAATTAATTCAATCCGCGTCACCTCCCCCACTCGGACACCAGCAATCGTTACCGGAGCACGTACCTTCAAGCCACCTACATTAGAAAACTCTGCAGACACTGAATAATGACCCGTTTTCACAAAGCTCGACATGCCACTGACTTTAATGGTCAAAAACATAAACGCCAATAATCCCATAATCATCAATAAGCCAACCATGCCATGGACATATCGATAGTGTTGTTTTTTCATTTACCAGCCTCCAATCATCATTGCAGTCAATAAAAAATCAAATCCCAAAACAGCCAGTGATCCATAAACCACTGTACGTGTTGTCGCTTGACTAATCCCTTCTGCTGTGGGGTCGCATTCAAATCCTTGAAATAAAGCAATCCATATCACTAAAAACGCAAATACAACACTTTTAATCACGCCTGAGACAATATCCATATGAAAATCCACCGCAGATTGCATATTCGACCAAAAACTGCCCGCATCCACGCCCAACCATTGCACAGTTACCCAGTACCCGCCATAAATTGCTACCATAGAAAAAATCAATCCCAAAACCGGCAATGAAATCATGCCAGCCCAAAATCTTGGGTAAATAATTCGACGCATGGGGTCGACACCCATCATATCCATACTGGCTAGTTGTTCCGTCGCTTTCATTAAACCAATTTCAGCCGTCAGTGCCGAGCCTGCGCGCCCCGCAAATAAAAGTGCAGTCAAAACTGGACCAAGTTCACGGGTAATACTCAAAGCCAATAATTGACCCACTTGGCTGACTGCGCCGAATTTCTGCAAAGTATGATACCCTTGCAGACCAACAACCATCCCTATGAATAACCCAGATACAACCATAATGAGGAACGATAAAACCCCTACAAAATACAATTGGTCCCGCAGTGCAGGCCAAAAACGCAATAGTTTCGGTTTTTGCCAAATAATACGCAATAAAAACAGCCCAGATTGACCAAAAGCTTGCAACAAATCAAGCGTTTTGCCCCCCAAACGCTCAAAGTAATCAAGCATCTAATAAATCCTCAAGATAAGGTTTTGCTGGATAATGAAATGGCACTGCGCCATCTGCTTCCCCGTGCATAAACTGACTAATTTGCGGTTGCGTAGAGGCCAGTAACTCTTGCGGCGCGCCTTCGCCAATAATCTTTCCATTCGCCAAAAGATAGACATAATCAGCAATCGAACAAGTTTCTTCAACAT
>CAZBSX010000239.1:0-2847 GCA_964494305.1 uncultured Legionella sp.
TCGCAAGACAAATTCATAGCACGGCAAACACTGAAGCGCGTATTTTTACTCAATACAGGTCATGCACCGTTTATTTCTCAGCCGCAGGCTCTTGCTAGCATCTTGATGGATATCGATGCATTAGAGTTCAATCCTGACCAGAATGTATTGCAACAAAAACTATTATCATAGGAAGCCCATCATGAGCACCTCACAACACCATCCAGATCATATTTTAGATTTTTGGTTCAATGAGGTCACACCGGAGCAATGGTGGATCAAATCGGACGCGTTCGATCAATGGATTACGCAGCGCTTTGGGTCTTTACTACTTGCGGCGGAGCGTTGCGAGTTGTATGCGTGGCGTGAGACGGCCAAAGGCCGACTGGCAGAGATCATAGTACTTGACCAATTTTCACGAAATATTTATCGCGATACACCACGAGCATTTGCCAATGATCCCCTCGCTTTAGGTTTGGCGCAAACAGCTGTTGCACTTAAGGCTGATCTGGCGTTAGAGCCTTCGGAAAAAGCATTCTTATATATGCCGTACATGCATAGCGAATCGCCAATGATTCATACGCTTGCTGTGTCACTGTTTAGTCAAAAAGACATGGAAGCTAGTCTAAATTTTGAGTATCAACATAAGACCATCATTGATCGGTTTGGTCGTTATCCTCATCGCAATGATATTTTGGATCGCCCATCAACACCAGAAGAGATCGCATTTCTTGCAACCCCTGGCTCATCGTTTTGAGATACGGTTGAGATTGTTTGAAAATACGTTACTATTGTTATCTGAATTCCCTCAAAGGATTTTGCAGCGCCCGCTGCAAAAAGTGCTACAGGCTCTATAATGAAAAACGATATAAATCAATCGGGTGTAGTTCCTTTAAAACGACACAACTAAATCTCTGGAGCGTCTTTATGCTGATATGGTATTTAAAACGCCAGTATACTAAAATCGTTTCGTTATTTTTCAATTGATATTGCAGCCAAGATTTTCTGAGTTTTAAGACATGAAACGATGGGATTTTCCAACAATGATGAACGCGGGCAGCAAGCTTTTTGCCACCATTCATAAACGTAAGCGCTACGCCCATGCTAATCACGAAACTCATCTTATGGCAAGAAACATCAGTGATTGGCTAACACAGGGCGTTCAATCTATTATTAATGGCACTTATACGCCACGATTTCTCAAGCGCTATTATTTTAAAGATGAAATGATTGATCAATTACATTTATCCGATCGCATTTTACAGAATTTATTATTGCAGCAGTTAAAACCTACGTTTTCTCATGTTATGAATCCAAATTGTTATCACTTACATGGCCCAAGCGGAGTAAGATTGGCAACTCAGCAACATAAGAGAGGTTGTTTCCTTAGAAAAACCAAAATATATCATTCGAGCGGACATTAAATCTTACTATAAATCTATCTCGCATCACTTATTGATTGAGGATGTTAAACGTTATTATCTCGATCATAAAGTACAATCCATGCTTGAGGAAATTATTAAAAATCCCATTGAAACACCGCGTGGTTATAAAAATCCTGATCACGGTATTGCGCTTCGTGGTCCATTATCTCAATTTTTTAGTGCACTTTATCTTAAGCCATTGGATGACGCATTCGATACAATGGATGTTACTTATTTGAGGTATCAGGACGACATCATTATTTTGTGTCAAACAAAGCGTCAACTGGAGCGTGCTAAACAACGCTTAATGGACATTTTACATGAAAGGCGCTTACGATTATCACGTAAAAAAACACGTATTGGTTCGATTGACAAAGGGTTTCATTTTTTAGGCATCAACTATCTGGAGCCACAATCTCCGGATGGCACCAACGTCACACAGGTATCTAATGATTCAACTATGCATTATGCTCATTGTTTGAACTCCATGGGGGGGGGGGAGAACAGTTCGCCTGAGGTTGAACAGACAGATTCTGCGCAACAACGTATCGTTCCACATGCAAGAACGTTACGCAATGCACGCGAACAAGTTAAACAAATGGTTAATGATGGGTTTTCTACCCGCCGAATCAAGAGTTACTTGAGTCGTTGGTGCTCGTGGTGGGTGAGGTCGTCACAAAGCTGGCAGTATCAAGAATTATTAGGATGGTTTTTACAGGTGTGTCGAGATTTAAAAGTAGCGCAAATCGCAATCGCGCTTTTTCAAGAATCTAATGCAGCAATCCTAATTGACTTGCCGGCCGGCTTAGATTTTCACGCAACAGCGTAAGATCGACGGTTCTCACCTCATCAAGACGGCGGATAGCCGCCAAATCATCCGCGCGGCGCGATGGGTCGCCACCGGCCGTGGCCGACCGCGCGCACGCCAACCGCGCGCGTATTACTGCAAAATCGAAACCGAGACCCAAAGATGAAGCCGGAAGCGGCAACCAAGACTCATCTTCATGTGTCCCGAGATTGTAAAAACTGTGGGTGCGAGGCAAATGTTTTTCATGGAAGCGCGGCTCGTCTTCCTCTTTATATTCATCAAGGTCAAATGAGCGATCGTCTCGCAATACTCGGCAACATAATGCTCAGGTAGCTTTCGCTGTTCCAGCCCAACCCTCATCCATGCAGCTTTCATTGCTGCTATATTATTATCCCTATCCCATTGAGGATATCCGTCAACATAGTCTTGAAGTGCTGTAATGAGGGGCGTTATATCAAAATGTTGACTTTGTTTCGTTTGCATCACACCTTGAGCATCGAGTTCCTGGTGAACAAGTCCTTGCGCTTCCATCACATCAAGTTTTACTGCAATTTTGGCTTGGGTATCCTCATCCATATTGGCCTGAAGCATTCGACACATGTGAGCGTCTTTCACGTGATGAGCATATTCGTACCC
>CAZBSX010000240.1:0-2834 GCA_964494305.1 uncultured Legionella sp.
CATCACCATTCATGAGAGTTTTTCCTAAGTTCTGGTTGACAAACAAAGTAAGAACTTTATCATGATTAGCATTTATAAAACACAGGTGGCTACCGAATGACCTTATCGCACCGTTGGACAATGGATCAAGTAACGGATATTTATACACTATCGTTTCCCGAGTTATTGTACCAAGCACAAACTGTTCACCGCGCACATCATGATCCTGCGGCGATTCAATTGGCGCAATTATTAAGTATAAAAACCGGTGCATGCCCAGAAGATTGTGGGTATTGTGCGCAAAGCGGACATCATGCGACGCATGTCGAAAAAGAAAAATTGATGTGTGTGGACGATGTATTGGTGAAAGCACAAGAAGCCAAAGCGAATGGTGCAACTCGATTTTGTATGGGCGGTGCATGGCGTAGCCCTCCTGAAAAAGCGATGCCTGCCATTGTCAATATGATTCAATCGGTCAAGAATTTGGGTATGGAAACGTGCATGACCTTGGGTATGTTGTCTCAAGAGCAAGCCGAAGCGTTGAAAGAAGCCGGTTTGGATTACTACAATCATAATATTGATACATCACCGACTTATTACAATAAAGTCATCACTACACGTACGTTTGGCGATCGCTTAGAAACATTAGAGCGTGTGCGCCAAGCAGGGATTGCAGTGTGTTGTGGTGGGATCCTTGGCTTAGGAGAGACCCGAGATGATCGCATCGAATTTTTACTGACGCTAGCAAATTTAGAAACACCGCCGGAAAGCGTGCCCATTAATCGGTTGATTCCAGTTGCCGGAACGCCGTTGGCGAAAGCAGAACCTGTTGAGGGGATTGAATTGGTGAGAACCGTTGCGACTGCACGGATTATCATGCCAACATCGGTAGTACGTTTGACGGCAGGGCGTACAGAAATGAGTGATGAGCTGCAAGCACTTTGCTTTTTAGCTGGCGCTAATTCAATTTTTATTGGAGACAAATTATTAACCGAGGCCAATCCTCAGATGGCCCGAGATGAGGATTTATTTGTAAAACTAGGTGTAAAGGCTTGTGTTGCCTGAAGATGAGTATTGGATGCGCTATGCATTAAATTTGGCGCAACAAGCATGGGATGAGGGAGAAGTGCCAGTTGGCGCTGTTCTGGTGGATGCTCAACAAAACGTTTTGGGCAGTGGGTATAATCAAGTCATTCAAACGCATGATCCCACTGCGCATGCAGAATTAATTGCATTGCGTTCTGCCGGAGCTAATTTAGGCAATTACCGATTAAACCATACCACATTGTATGTGACGTTGGAGCCGTGCTGTATGTGCGCCGGCGCAATGGTGCATGCACGGTTAGAGCGTTTGGTATTTGGTGCTTTCGATCCAAAAACTGGGGCGGCTGGATCTGTATTCCAGTTATTGACGAGTGATCAACTCAATCACTGTATGCGCGTTGAGGGGGGATGTTTGGCCGAATCTTGTGGGCTCGTGCTAAAAAACTTTTTTAAAGCGCGTCGTTAAACAAAATAGGTTGATCCAAGGCTCAACATACAAAATCTCAATGAAAAATTAAGGACCATCCGTTTCGCTATTAACTGCGATTTCTTTTTCTTCAATTTTCGGCTAACATGGAATTTATCTTTTCATGTATTGAGCGGTAACAATGGCCAAGCCCACGGATGAATTACCAGATGTTTCTCCAGATGAAGAACAGAAACCGGATGTGCCGCAATCGCAATTTGATGACGCCCAATCGACCGACGATGATATGGCTGATTCAGAAGCGGACCTTTCAGACGCAGAAGAACAGAGTGATGCTGAAGAACAGAGTGATACTGAAGAACAGAGTGATGCTGAAGAACAGAGTGATGCTGAAGAACAGAGTGATACTGAAGAGCCGAGTGATACTGAAGAACAGAACGATACTGAGCTGAGTGATAGCGAAGAGCGCAATGAAACAGAGTCTGCTGCAGATGATGCAGCCGAATTTTTAAGTTCCGATGGACAAGATCCTACTGCGATCGCGATGAAAATCAATCAGGGGGATGGTGCGGAAGACATTATCGGTCTTGAAGGGCTGGATCAATTGGGCGATGATAATTTATTGCAGCAGGTCGCAGGCGTGTTTTTGCTGTGGTGGCATTGGGCTTATTTTGAGATCACGGTGGTTAGCCCAAATTTGCCGACGTATAATCCTCCAAAAATGGTGGCTCCCGCACTAATTCCTAGCACTAACGAACATGAATTTGTCTATGATATCGTGGATCAAGGCTACAAATTGAGCACATCCAAAGGTGCACAAATGTATTCTGTGGGTATGTCCATGTGCAAAATGTTTTACACGATTGAAAAAATGATTTTTATTTTGGTGAAACGCTTAAAAGATGAAGGGATTGATACCGAAACAGAAGTGCAAGTGAGTTTTGATGGGCATCTTTTGGCACAACGCAAAGCCTTTGAGTCGATTATTAATTTAAGTTATAACGTCGTGGTCACGAATTTTGATCCAGGGGTTTGGGGCGAGCGTTATTTGGAAATCGTCAAGCGTCTTGCCGACCGGGGTTATGGTTACCCGGCTGAAGCGCCGAGAGAAATCTATAAAATTACGAAGCGAGCGACGTCTCCAAAGCGGGTGATGTAGCGTCCTCATTTCGACCAGCATTGATTCGCTCGCGCTTGACGGTCAATTTTATTTTTTTGCTAATACCACATCAATAACGTGAGTATCTTTATACGGGAAAGTGAAGATTTTATTGAATAGGCGTTTAATCCGTTGTAATAAGAAGTTTCTGGGTAACATGCCAATCGATAAACTGTTTAAAAACCACGTACCTTCGATACCAAACAGGGCTAATTCATCAATATT
>CAZBSX010000241.1:0-2819 GCA_964494305.1 uncultured Legionella sp.
GACCTGCCCCTTAGGAGGGGGCCGCGCTATCCATCTGCGCCACTGGGACAAGGGCTGAGATGTGATTTTAGCGTTATCTCTTAGGCATATGCAAATTTTTGCATAAAATGCCATAATCACTGGGTTTAGAACGCTTGGCCTTTTTCGGAATCGTCACATGCGAAAACTAGAATATCGATATACTGTTGCGATCATTTATGCGATTGTACTTTTTTTGGATAGACTCGATTTAACCATCGTTAATATTGCTTTGCCCGCTATTGCCGATCATTTTCATATCTTGGTTACCGATACTGAATGGGTCAATACCGCATTTTTGCTGGCGATATCATTAAGTATTCCAATCAGTAATTGGATGGGCGACCGTTATGGTACAAAACGTATTTTTATTTATGCCACTGCTGTATTTGGCATAACATCGCTCTTGTGTGCATTATCGCCGAATATAGACTGCCTAATCGTTATGCGTTTTCTTCAGGGTTTAGCAAGTGGCTTGATTGTACCCGTGGGAATGAGCATGGTTTTCCGAGCGTTTAATCCCAGGGAGTACGCCAGTATTTCGAGTTATATTTTTATTCCTTCTTTGATTGCACCCGCCTTAGCGCCGATGGTCGGTGGCATAATGATTTACTATTTCAATTGGCGCTGGGTATTCTTATTTGCCACACCAATTTGCGCGATTGCGGTTCTTTACGCACAATGGTTACTTAAAGAATCTCCAACCAAACACAATTATCCCTTAGATTTCCTGGGTTTCATCCTTTCAGGGAGCGCATTGTTATTATTGTTTCATGTCTTATCTGTGATAGGGACACAAGGTATCACTTCGACTATTTTGCTTGAGCTCAGCTTTGCATTAGGATTGAGTTATTTATTTGTGAAACAAGAACGCCATACTGCCGCGCCATTACTTCATCTGAATTTATTTCGAAAAAAATTATTTATTCAAGCAAATTTAATTCAAATGTTTTTTCAAATCGGACATTTTGGTGCCATATTTTTAATCGCGATTTATTTGCAAATGAGCGTAGGACATTCAGCCATGTTAGCTGGGATGACGATGGGGATGCAGGCTTTTGGCGCGATGTGCTCGAGCCGTCTCTCTGTCCAACTGTGCAATCGTTACTCGGCAAAACTTCCTATCTGTATTGGTTTGACCGGTATCGGGTTGATCACGCCTTGTATTTTGTTTTTGAATCCAAACAGTTCGGTGGGTTTGGGTATGGCCATGTTATTTGTGCGAGGATTATTCAGTGGTTTGTGTGGCGCACCGATGCAAGCGATCAGTATTATGGGATTTTCAGATGCAGAAATGGGACAGGCCACAGCGGCTTTTAACATTTTTCGGCAATTATCAATAAGCTTAGGGATCGCATTATCTGCATTGTTACTGAGTATCGCGATTCATGATTATGATTTGAGTATTTTGGTTAATCGCGATCAATCCGTTTTTTATGCGCCATTTTTGCTGATTTCAGGAGCGGTTTTTTTAGGGGTGTATGTGACCTTAAAACTCGATAAGGCAGCGGTCACTGTCACCTAATGGTAGACAAACATTTTCAAACCAATTCCAATCACCAGAATAGCAAATACGCGTTGTAACAGCAGTGGGCGAATCAGCGTCGACAATCGCACACCTAGTGGTGCGCAGAGTACCCCAGCGCTGGTGATTGCCAAAAAAGCAGGCCAATGCAAATAGCCAATCGTCACTGCCGTAGTTGGCATTTGAGTTGTGCCTAGTGACATGTAAATTAACGCGCCCATAATCGTAACAGGCAATCCAATCAAAGTGGATGTGCCCACTGCAAATCGCATTTTATAGCGCAATGTATGCAGAAAGGGCACCATTAAAATGCCACCACCCGAGCCTATCATGCTTGCTACACACCCAATTCCCAAACCGCCGATCACCATTTTGGACCGAGAATGTGGGGCGAGTTCTTCATCGGTTTCAGCGGCCGATTTCTTAATTAACATATAACAGCCTACAAAAAATAAAAATAAGCTAAAAATTCTCTGTAATACATAGCCAGTCAAAAATGTTGCCCCCATGGCGCCGATGCCTGCGCCGAGCGTGCTATAGGTAATAATTTTTCTAAACAATGACCAATCTATATTGTCATATCGATAGTGACTTCTGAGTGCGGTAAGCGAGTTTACAGCAATTGCAGCCATAGATGTCGCAATCGCGACATGAATAGATTGAGTTTGTGGAATATCATAATAGGGTAAAATCAAGGTAAGCACGGGAACAATGACGATTCCAGTACCAATACCCAGCATTCCTTGTAGGGTAGCGCCTAATGCCCCCGCAAAAAAACAAATGATACAGAGTATTTCAATGGCATGCATAGGTAGAACTCAGGTTGCATCGTTTACAAAGTTTCCCATACTACTAGATTATTACGGTCATGAAAATCGTTATCACATAGAGAATGTGAAGAGTTTTTGGTATAGTCAATGCATACATCCTTTAACCGCTGCGATCTATGGACTTATTAGAGAAAATAGTTACCCTTGAAGATGATGCTGCTGAATTTGGGTTTCAATGGGAAAATACCGCTCAAATCATGCATCAAATTCAAAATGAATGTGCTGAAGTTCAAGAACATTTGGTCACCTCTAATTCATTAGGTTTGCAAGAAGAGATTGGTGATTTATTGCATGCAGTATTTTCATTATGCGTATTTTGCAAATTATCTCCGCAAAAAACTCTTGCCGAAACTCTAGAAAAATTCGAGCGACGCTTAAACTCTGTCAAAGAACAAGCTCAGGACCAGGGGCTCACTAATCTAAAAGGGCATTCCTTTGAAACACTC
>CAZBSX010000242.1:0-2809 GCA_964494305.1 uncultured Legionella sp.
GTCGAAAAATGACGGAGTTGGGGATGCAACAGGGGAGACTAAAAGTAACATACTGACTGCAAAAATGGATAAAACTCTAAACATTTAAGTTTCCAATGTATAAAAAATCTCATTATAATCAAAATTTGTTCTTAATGAAATAAAATAAATCTATACTTCCATGTAGTACGCTTATTTACTGCAGTTTTCCACCCTATGGGAGCGCTCGCCCAGATCCTGTAAACAAATCTCAAGACGTAAAGAATCAAATTGCATCAAGCCATGAGCGTGTTTGATAATTGGACATTAGAGACCTACTTTAAAAAACAATTGCCGGATATATTGATTGTAAATTTTAAAAGTAAATTCAGATCGCCTTTAAATTCAAAACGATTCTATGGTGAAATTGATTTTGTAGAAACTAAGCAATCGAATTCTTTAGTGTTTATCAAAACTTATTGTCGCTATTCAAACAGATCTGATGGACCAATCAACTGTGAAGGTGAGATTGATTTAGCTATAGCCAAATAAGATAGCCCAATGTGAAAATTATATTTTAAAATGAGCGAGTGAACGTTAGGCTGCCTGCGAAGCGAATAAATTTGCGACACATCCTATTGGCATCGACATCCATTATACTCCACGCAGTCAAAAGCTGAGTTTATATCTACGTGAAGTATAATGAAGTAAAACAGAGATATTTGGCAATTTAAAAATCTTGATTAATCACGCGAACCGACATATTTATCATCAAAATAATGACGTAATTTCGTGCGCAAAGTTCCTCGACTGATTCCTAACATAATTGCTGCACGTGATTGGTTATATTTACAATGTTCCATAACGGCTTTGAATAAAGGTGTTTCTACTTCTTCAAGTACAAACTGATACAAATCCACAGGATCAGCGCCTTTTAGCTCTGAAAAATATTTTTGCACCGACTGCGTAACACTTGCTGCCAGGGACGCAGTAGTATCTCCCGTTTCATTGCTGATTGTTGTCATTATTATTAACTCCTTTCCTTTAAAACATTTATTCTAACGAATTGAACAATTCCTGACAAGCTAATAATACATGAAAAGCTAGAACTTGTTGCCAATTCCTCTTTTTTGCTCAAAATCTTGCGAGATTTCCGAGTCATTCTGGAGGAGTGTCTCCCACAAGAAATCAATAACGCACCAAATCGACACTAGATGTCCAAATCATCCCCACGCAAGCAGGGATGACACAACTTATTGAGCATCCTCATATCATTCGCCAGTCTGCTAACGAAACTCTAAACTTACATAGCAAACAAAGCCGGACTAAATGGGTGTCCGTTAATAAACAATTTACCTTGCGTTAATTTAAACACTAACGTGTAGTCTGAGCCAGACTGAACTAAAACACCTACATTGCTCCACTCCTGAATTTTTTGAGCCACTTTTTCTGCAATTTGGGCCTCAAGAACTCCAGCGGAATTAACGGGCATCCCAGGTGAGGTCTGTGTTGTAGTGCTTAATACAGGGGGCTGTTGCGCTATCTGCGGCAAAGCTTGGCCTTGCATACTTACCATCATTTTCTGCCGTATGGCCTCTTGCAGCCAATGATTTAAAACTGGCGCTACTAATTTGACCTGGCTATCCCCATTAATATTTTGAATCAATTGCATAGGGTTGGTCATGTTTGCATTCGGTAACACAATACTCAGATCTGCTTTTACACGCCCTTCAGGTAAGTTTATTTCAAAATTAACAATCTTGAGTTGAGCACCTTTGGATAAGAGTGCCGGTAAATCAGGAAGCATCGACAAAAATATGCGTTGTTTATTATTTGCAGCTTCTTGGGCCTGACTTAATTTACGGTTCATCCCTGCCAATATGTTGGGATCTAAATTTTGAAAAGCAAGCTCTAAAATACATCCACTATAGATTTTATCTCCTAAAGCCACTTGTTTAACATGCGCCGAAAGCGAAGAATTAAATAATCCATTTTGCACATCACTGTTCGAGCTTAGAGTGACATCAGCGATTCGGGCAATAGGCTTTTGGTCTTTAATCAGCACCAAAGAAGGCATCGTCAGTTGTGCAGTGCCCAAATATAAACTATCACTGCCTAAACGCATATCGTAATGGCTTTGAACTGATCCAACGACACCTTCTAGTCCATCTTCAAACCAAGACATTCCTTTCAAGTCCAAACTTCCCTGCAAATGGCCCTTGTTTCTTGCAACAACAACGTCAGCATGTAGCCCAAGCCATCGAAAACGCGTATCTCCTTGCTTGGCAGTCAATTTAAACCCAGGGATTTGTAATTGAATATGGGTTTGATTGAAATAGTTCACCAAGATATTCACCAAGCATTCTGGTTTCTCGGTTTGTAAATTATAGTTGTTTGCTTGCAAATCATGATGAATAGCAGCAAATGGCACCTTAGCACTCGCGTAACCCAATCCCAACCGTAACCCGGAATCCGCGAACACAATAGGGCCATGGTAGATCTCTATAGGAATGTGGAGGGGAAAGTCCTTGTGCTGGACCATCACCGTACGACGCGCAATTTTGTGGGATTTTTATCGTCCATTGGAGCTCTGCATGAGAACGAAACCATCCGCGCTGATAATGCTGCACTGTAACAACAGCACCATTGGATTGATTGAGCACATCAATATTTTTCTTCAACGCCTTTTCTGTAGCAACACCCATGCCATAGTAGCTGCCCAACAATACTACCACCGCGATGCTCAATCCAATCCATTTTTTCACCCTACTCTCCTTTCATGCACTTTGATTTAGCCTCAATTCATTTTGACCCTGAAAACTTAAAAGTCAACACGCATCTACTTCGGTAC
>CAZBSX010000243.1:0-2767 GCA_964494305.1 uncultured Legionella sp.
TGGCATTGTAATGTTTCGGACTCTTCGATCAACGTACACACCCAATACGCTTGTCGTCCACTCTTTAGATGCGAATGTAGGCGTGTAATCACGGTGTCGCGTTTGGTCTGATTGAGTACTGCTGTGGTGATCGGGGTCCGGCCGGGCGGCAATTCATCAATGATAGAAATATCCAGGTGCGCTAATTGGGTCATGGCTAAGGTGCGCGGAATAGGTGTGGCGGTCATTAATAACTGATGCGGGGAGAAATTATCTTTTTGGCCTTTTTGCTGAAATTGCATGCGTTGAGCGACGCCAAAACGATGTTGTTCATCAATGATAATTAGACCAAGGCGTGCAAAATTGACACTGTTTTGAAACAAGGCATGGGTACCGACAATAAACTGGCATTGATGGTGTGCAAGCGCTTGCAAGGTTTCGCGTCGTTCGCTGGTTTTCATTTTTGCAGATAAGCGATGAATAGGAATGCCTAGCGGCGCGCACCAGCGCTGAAAGGTTTGCGCATGTTGTTCGCTCAGAATATCCGTCGGAGCCATGACGGCTACTTGATAACCATTGGCAATAGCTTGGACAGCGGCAAGTGCCGCGATGACGGTTTTACCAGAGCCGACATCGCCTTGAATCAAGCGTAACATAGGTTGCGCGCGTGCCAGATCCGCAGCGATATCTTGATGGACACGAGTCTGTGCTGCGGTCAGTTGAAAGGGTAAATGCTGCAAAAACTGAGTTAATTGCGCAGAATCTTGGTGCAGGGTTGGTGCAACTAATGTAGCGCGCTGTTGGCGTGCAAATAACATACTCAGTCTCTGTGCGATCAATTCATCGAATACCAGCCGTTTGAGTGCCGGGTGTTGGCCATTTTCTAAGAGATGAATCGGGCTCTCCGGAGACGGGGTATGTAAGCTGTGAATAGCTGTGGATAGTGGTTCACAATCATACGTTTGGAGTTGATCTTGACTCATCCACTCCAAGTCATGCAGGTGATCTTGATAGCGTGCCAAAGCGGATTTCACGAGTTGGCGCAAGCGATTTTGGCTGAGGCCTTGTGTGATTGCATAGATAGGGGTTAACGTTTCTTCAACCGTGCACGGTTCATCTTCCGCGCAAACTTGATACTCGGGGTGGATCATATCGAGCGAGCCATCAAAAATTCGCACTTCACCAAAGACGCGGATGAACGTGCCGGGCTGCATGGCGTGTGCCTGTTGTGAATTGAAATGAAAAAAGCGTAAGCGGAGAACGCCAGTTTTATCTTCGATCGTGCACTGTAAGATCCGTCGCCGTGCATATTTGATTTCAGTTTTGCAAACTTGCCCCAAGACCACGGCCCAATCTTGATGGCGCAAATCCCGAATGGGGGTAATGCGGGTGCGATCTTGGTAACGATAAGGCAGATGAAATAATAGGTCTTGAATCGTATGAATACCGCAAAGGGCTAATTTTTTAGCAAGTGTGGGACCAACACCGGGTAAATGAGTACAAGATTGCAGGAGCACGGTGCGTTGCTACACTCTAGATGGGATGCGATATGCCATCATAACAAGTATATAAAGCGCACACAAAATAAATTACCAGGAATGCTCGCCAAATGGCCAAGAAATTATTACAATGATTCAATCCATTCGTTAGTGGCTATCTACCTAGGTCATGGCAAAAAAAATTGAAAGAAAATCGATGCGATCCCAACACGGCCAGGGCTTAAGTGCATTATGGCTGTGCTTTGTCATGTTCGTTTTTGGTTATCTGGCTGCATCATGGTTTGATGTGAACCAGTTAGTAAACTGGGTGAGCACTCATGTGCAGACCACACCCGCGGCAGACAATCGACCCAACAAACCTGTTGAAGCAAGCATCACATCTGAAACACATCCCAAATTAGAGTTTTATACCTTACTGGCTAACGAACAAGTTGCCGGTACTTCTGCTACCAAAACCCAAGAAACAGCGTCGGTAGATATCCAATACAAAGCAGTGCCTGAAAAGGTCATCAAGTCGTCGGCGTCATCTGGGCCGATGGAGTTGGCTATGACTGCGCCCACGTCGGAGCCAGTGCAAATTCCCGTGCCTAAGCCCATGCCTCCAGCCCCCAAACCGTTGCCGACGCCTACGGCTGAAAGCACCAAACCCCAAGGCCAATATTTGATCCAAGTTGGCTCGTTTCGTGCTTTGACGGAAGCCCAACGGATGAAAGCCAAATTACTATCAAAAGGGTTTGCGGTTGATATCGTGGCTGTGAATCAACAATCTATGTATTGGTATCGCGTGATGCTAGGTCCATTCCTTTCATTAACTCAAGCCCAACAAGCGCAATTGACTGTTGCTCGTCAAGAGCATATTACAGGTATGATCCGTAAATTGAATGGATAATATGTCAGCATGACAAAGTTTGTATTCCCTCTAAAAGGAGCGGTCTGTTCAAGCTGTGAAGGTAATTTGCAATCCATTTTGAATGACAGTACGACCCCCACCTTCTTTACATTTAAGCACATTAAAGTTTCAGCCAATCATGCCAAATTAGAGGTCGAGATCAACGATAATGTGACGTCGAAAGACTTGGTTCAGCGTTATAGTACGCAAACTTTAGTGGGTACGCCATATGCTCTCGTGGTCGAAAGCGCACGACCCTATTGGATTCGAGGTGCATTGGGACTCGGTTTTGGTGGTTTGATCCTCTTAGTGTCACTCAGCGTTGGGTTGGCATTTTGGCCGTTGAAATGGGCGGTTGCAGCCCTGAGTTTGCTCCTCACGTATGGTCTCGGTAAGGAAT
>CAZBSX010000244.1:0-2764 GCA_964494305.1 uncultured Legionella sp.
ATAGCCCAGTGCTGCTACTTTTTTGGCTGCGATATTCTCTGTATCTAGACTTTTAAAAACAGGATTGAGCGTGCCCAGTGTCTGTGCAGGCGTCTTACGGTTATAGCCAAAGTCCAATTTAGATAAAATACCGGAGGTCTCTTCCATATTGGGTTTGTACTGACATAACAACGCCATATATTTTACTTTAGGATTTTGACTAAAAAAAACAATCAACGCTTGTGTCATATTCAAGGTGTATCCGTTTGTATAATCTAAGCAAGCAATTTTTGTCGGCGTAAACGACGTCTGTAAAAGAAATTGAAATAACTCAAAATTATCACTGCAAAAAGCCTCCATCAACAAATTAAGCCCAATAGCATCAACAAGATAGATCTTTGAAGCTAAAAACAACATGTAATGGCGCGCAACCTCGGAGTTTTGATAAAAATAATTTGCTACCTCGATTTGCTTAACCACTAAGGCATTCTCATTCTTTCGTATGGCAGCAATGAGCGTTTCAAACAGATGAATGATATCAATATCATCTTTTATTAGAGGAAACAGGTGTTGAATAAAATCAATATCTCCCTCGATGCATCGTGAATGAAACAATGCGACCACATCGGTTTGTGCAGAAAGTTGTGTACGCGTTTCACTGATAAAATTCTTCATCTTTTTTTGAGAATCACTGTAATCTAATTTCAACAACTCCTCTTTGATCAGCTTTGAAAGCGCCAATAATCGTTGATAATCCAAATGACTTGCAGTCGCTCGTTTATCGAGTTTGATTAACCGTTTCATCAGACTATTAATCCGATCTTGTGTAGGATTACTGTGTTGGTTCGTGTTTTCTAATAATTGAATGAGTTTATCTAAGTCAACATCTCGCTCGTTACTTAAACCATAACGTTGCAATTTTCGTACTCTCACGACACATTTTTTGGCGGTATCAATAGCATGGATACATTGATATGGCTCTGAAATATTCGCGCAATATTCTGCTAAAGCCTTATTATAATTTGCTATCTCGTTTAATAATTCTACGATTTTCTTTGAGTGCGCCATCTGCAGTTTGAATAACAAGTTTTCTGCATCTTTAGCATGTAATAATATCGTTTTAATCATCGTATGGGTTAGAGGATACTCCATCAACTTCTCAGTACGAGTTTTAGGGTTTTTTTCGACAATTTTGGCCCATACTTCACCATCGTGTTCATGACTGTGATTAAAGTAAACATGTATGATTAGAAACTGGTTTGATTTTTCAATGTGCTGGTATTCGATGGTAAAATGACTAGGGGTTAATACTAAAGACGGTGGGTCTAAATATTTATCAATAGATTGATGTTGGCGATCATACTTATAGCCAGGGATGTCTAGAACAGGTAAGTTCATATTCCGTTGCATTGGAATATAGATGGTCTCACGCACGGTAGAAACTGGCGAAAGAGAAGTCTTGACCGTGATCTTGCTTACTAAGTCATGATTGTCTGGATCATCATAAAAAAGAAATAACCCGTTAAGCAAAGGTGGTAAATCTTTTGAAGAAGATGATGATGATTCATGTCCTTGTTGCATAATTACCTCGGTCTCAATACATCAATTGCTAAAACTCAATTATTAAAGACCGATTATACAGCATACTGGTAAAATACAAAACAAGTTTTTATATGCGAGTAAGTGAATCGTGTATTTGCAACAACGCGTGTTACGCTTCTTTCGAATACAATGCTATCGCGTTTCCTTCGCTATCTTGAACGATTGCACGATGACCGTAAGGGCCGATATTTTCTTTGGCTTGAATAATCGGTTGACCTTGTTGTTTTACCGCAGTAATTGCATCATCTAGACGACCTTCAACATTAAGATAGACTAAAGGACCATTCGCAGAAGGTTTCCGATTAGGGATCATGGTCAAACAACCCGAAACGTTATCTTCCGTATGCGGTAATAAACCAAATTCGAAACCATGCTCAGTAATTTTTTGGACATCAGCATCTAAAACAGCGCTATAAAATAGAATAGCACGATCTAAATTTAAAACAGGAATATCAATCCAACAAAACGTATTACGAATATGCATATATAGTTTCTCTATTTATTTTGACCCAAAGATGGCTTAATTCTATGGGGAATCGTAACACATCTGCGAAGAGAGATCGATCTCGATTGAGTAGAATTATTTTCCTAAGTATATCGCCCCTATTGTTATAATATTTAATTTATTTAAGAAATTTTATGATTACTACTATGGAGAGATTTTCTGTTGATAAGTTTAATTTTTAAATATAAATCAATTTATTATAAACTATTTATATTGGGATCAGACATAGGTATAAACCGGTTTTTAATTGTGCGATAATGCAGGGGTCGTTATTACGCACGATTTACAAAGAGCTTATCAGATAGCTATCCGGTTGTTTATCCACAGGCTTTTATTTCTATTATGAGTTTAAATGCATTAATTTTAGCGCAAATCCGATCGCAGCAAGTCTTAAATTTTGCTGATTTTATGCAATTGGCTTTGTATGCGCCTGAAGGGGGCTACTACACGCTTGGCTTAAACTATTTTGGCCAGGATTTTACAACTGCGCCTGAAATAAGTCCGTTATTTGCAGCTTGTTTGGCCAATCAGTGTTTAGACGTATTATCGAGATTAACGCAGCCGGTTATTTTAGAGTTTGGTGCAGGTTCTGGGCGATTATGTATTGATTTGCTTCTACATTTAGAGCGCTTAGGGTGTTTGCCCGATGCGTATTATATCTTAGACGTAAGCGGGACC
>CAZBSX010000245.1:0-2746 GCA_964494305.1 uncultured Legionella sp.
AGTGGGTTTTTTTTGTATGTTTTGTGTTTTTTGTTTTCATTTTAGGGTTGCTTTTTAATGGGTTAAACACTATACTCGCATCATATTTTTCATGGTACAAGCGGGGAACAATATGAGCAACAATATTTCAGAGACTCTGGACCGTTGGTCTAATGATGCAGCCTCTGAACGAAATACCTGGCATGCTTATGTTGGCCTGAAACCAGTTAAAAAAGAACCGTCTTATCGGTTGCTCCTAGATCCTGTCCCAGGTTTTGATGAGAATTTACAGAAAATATCCAATGTCTTCAACAACGCTGTTCAACAGCGCACTCGGAAGCCCTCAGCAGGGTATACTGTGCATGTGCCGGCTGGTCGTCAGCTTAGCACTACGAATCCACAAATGCCTTCAAAGTTTGCGACCGAGGAATTTTCGGTAGGAAATCTTATTTATGATCAGTATGGCGATGGTGTTTTGGTATTAACGGTGAATGCAAGGGGTGATTTAATAGGGTATGTTGCCAGTTCTTTATCTCAGAAAAAAATTCCTCTTATACTAATAATTGAAGATAGCGCCGTAAAAAATCAAATCGCAGACGCTATCAGAAATAGAAAAACATTGACGTCACAACAATATACTGTGGTTGCTGCGGCACTGGCAAAACATGGTTATTTGATCCATGCCAATGGGGTATTCGCGAAGCTTCAAACTCTGGGAGAAAAACAGTCTTTTTTAGGCAAGCCCATTTTTGCCAGAGATGAAGTGAATTTTTTAGATGGATATCTATCTTGGTATGATTTTTTTAACGATCTTAAAGCTGCTGTGGTGAAACCTCTTACCGTGTTGTTGCTGGGTGTTCAACATGCATTTATAGCCGTTTTCAGATTTCCTTCCGGGATCAATCGTGTAATGACCGGGCAACCTGGTGCGGTTACCCAATTTGATCTCGCTGTGCAATCCTTCCTCCGAGCCGTCATTTATGGTGTGATGACCCGTTATTTGATGGTGCTGGTCGCACAATTATTATCTATGATGATGCGCTTGATAATGACGGTTCCAAGCCTGTTTTCTACTATACCAGGGGTCATCAATGCCTGTACGGAACAAGGTGTGTTACGCGTCGCGGGCCGAGGTTTGTATGGGTTTGGGGCTGGATTTTTTGGAATGTTCTCTTCTGCGGCTTCTGAACCTAGAGTGGAGGAAGTAATGTTCAATCCTACCGTACGGCCTACTGTTTCCCAATCTCTCAGTAAAGAAGAGAGGAGAAAGCTTTACAATAAGCGTTATCCATTGCAAGCCGACGCAATACCAGGAGAAAAAGAAAGCAATTCTCTTAATGGTGATCCTCTTGGGTGTGGGTGCTAATCAATACGCTGCACACGTATAATTTTAGAGTGTGTTGAGAAAATTATCTTGCGCCTATATGCGTTGGCTTATCCGAAGCACATAGGCAAGGGCGCCCTAATTATTTCCAAATAGTTTAATCACCATACTACGCATTCTTGCCAATTCGCTCGCATTAAACTCTTTATAAATGGGGCTGCCGATGTTCAAACTGACAATGGTTTGTTCTCCGAGTCCCTTTAATAAATCAACCCCAGACAGTTTGAGAAGCGCAACTCGCTCTTTAATAGGTGCTGCCCATGCATCAAAATAAACCATACTAGTAAACACAGGTAAAAACGTATGTGTGTCTGTATTGAAATAGAGTACTTGAGGTTCCTGCGACTCAGACTGCTTTTCAATTGGGATAATAAAATTTGCTTTAATGAATTCCAAATAGGCTTTATTTGCTTGCGTGGATTGACCACTTTCTTGGATAGCGACATCAATGGCGTGTTCAAGGGCATTCATAGAATCATAATCCTTATATACCATGTAGAGGTTAACCGTTGCTCTACGTTGAAATTATAAACAGTTCGAGTATACTCTTTCTTTCTAAAAGCAACAAAGAATACAAGTTTTTTATAAAAAAAGAGAACACCGTCATTTATTAAGGCAATGGTACTATGAATAAAAAATCCTATAGTTTATCGCAGGCATGGGTCGTTTGGGGATTGGCTGCCACATTCTATTTTTCTGATTATTTAGCCCGGGTAGCGCCGGGGGTCATGCATCGTGAATTACAAGCAGATTTTGGAATTAACGAAGTCGGGTTTACGACGTTGACCGCTTTTTTCTATATTCCATATATTATCATGCAAATTCCAGTTGGCTTAACAGTGGATCGAATTAAAATTCGTTATTTATTAACCACGATGTCGTTGATTACTGCCATAGGATGTTGTGTGTTTGCTGCGTCACATGGACTCTTCATCGCGTCTTTTGCGCGTTTATTGATTGGTTTTAGTGCCGCGTTTGCTTTCATCTCCGCATTACGTTTAGCAACATCGTGGTTCCCGCCTGAAAAACTTGGGCTGTTAGCGGGTTTGACGCAAGCATTGGGTATGTTGGGTGCCTCAGCAGGACAAGCACCATTGTCATTTTTGGTGACTGCCGTAGGTTGGCGCCAAAGTATGGTTATTGTGTCCAGTATTTTTATTGTGTTGGCCGTTTTATTGTTTCGTTTTATCCAAGATACTCCTGGTGTAATCACGAAAAAAATCAAAGGGGCTAAGACAGCGAGCTTATCGTTGTGGGCAAGTTTGAAGCGAGTGCTGTCTAATCGTCAAGCTTGGTTAAATGCGTTATATGCAGGGTTTTTATATGCGCCGACTACGGTCATCGGAGAATCGATGGGCCCGGCTTATTTAGCATATGGTCGCG
>CAZBSX010000246.1:0-2737 GCA_964494305.1 uncultured Legionella sp.
CAATTTTGGGATGTGAAGACTGGAAGTCAATCAGAGATTTCGGTTTACTTAAGCTCGAGTGGTTGAGACATTTTCTGCCTTATGAGGATGGTGTTCCTGTTGATGATGCGATAGCTCGTGTCATGAGAAAGCTGAATACTAAACAGTTCGCTCATTGCTTTACGCGGTGGATCCAATCAGTAACAAAAGCAACAGATGGTGATGTGATGGAAAGACATTGCGGCGTAGTTTTAACAAATGAAGTACGTGCCCCAGAAAACAATGACTACCAATCTATAATAACAGCAACATGCCACCCGATTCTTACTCCAGGAACAGTTTCAGGAACCTAAGACGTCACATCCATCACTGCAATACCATTGGGATTAGAAAAGCTATCTGTAAATGACGAAGTACAAGTCGGCGGAGAGGGAGGCAAACTAGACGTAACTGTGCAGATGCTTACGGCATTATTACTCCAATTAGCGACATATGCAAAAGTACTTGTTCCGTTAAAAAGATCAATCCCGGCTGGGTTATCATAATACGAGCTACCGGTTGCGTTACAGGATGAGGTATCAACAACTCCCGAGGTAACTTGGCAGGCACTAACTGAATCACCAGTAAAATTACTCGCATATAAGATTGTGGCACCTGGGTTTAAGGCCAAACCCGTTGCCCCATCAATAGATGGCGTACCGAGGACGGTACAACCAAGAGTCACTCCTGAAACACTGCATTGTGATACAACATTGCCATATCCAAAGTCTGAAGCCACGTATAGCGTCGATGCTAAGTTGTTATAGGCAATACCCTGTAGACCATAAATTCCTACAGAAGCAGAAACACAAGGAGAGATAATTAACCCTGAAGTAGTATCCACAGAACAAATGGCAACGGTATCGACATAAGAATTACCATTGGAAATATAAAGTGTATCACCTGCGGCATTTAACGCCGCGCCAGAAGGTACCGAAAATGCATTATCGGTATACTTACTACAATTCATCGAGTCAATAGTGCCTGAAAAAGTACAAACAGAGACCCAGCCGCCCTCGCCCTGATTGGTCACATACAAAGTATTAAGCAAAGGGTTATACACCAAACCCGCCGGATAAGAAAAATTGGCAGTACTGTTAACAGATGAGCTTTCAGTGGTACAAGGTGATACGAGATTACCATAATCCGTAGTCGTATCGATTGAACAAAAAGTAACCGAACTTGACGAATAGTTACTCACGGCAACATAGGGAGTTGGTAGCGGCTCTAAATCGCCTACTGTTGCGGTGCTTTTTTGAGTGGTCAAACCAGGAGTAGCACCACCTGCTAAAGTAATCGAATAGCTAAAAGTACCTGTGCCACTAACGTAAACGCTACTATAGCTTCCGTTTCTAAGTTCTGAAAGTACGCCACTTTTACAACTTGAATCTAAACAATTAGAAATGAGAGAAAACCCCTCGGTTAATATTTGAATTTTTGCCTCACGGTAGATATGATTCGTCTTCGCAGTGATATACAAGAGATGACCTGTTGAGGCAAACGATAACAAAGGATGAGTGCCAAGAGAAACACTCCCATATACAAGAGAAACATTCCCATATACTAGCAAAAAGAATCCTACACAAAGTTTTTTCATCGTCAACATCCTGGTTTTATTCTAAATATAGATACTGTACACATCAGCGCATTAACGTAATTATTCCCTGTACTTAACTCGTTCACTACATATGGTGTAGTAGCATTTAGGGTTGCTGGGCCTACATACATAAAACGATATCCACACTCCAATGGGTGACTACCTAAAAAATTCGACCATTCAATGCCGATGCCCACCATGGCTGCAATAGAAACCCGAGTACTTCCGGTGAAAATATAATCGGGAGAAATGTCTTCGCTCAAGCTGATCTCAGAAAATTTGTCGGTAACAACAATATTTGGACCTAAACCTAGATCAAAGGTCAAATGATAAGGTTTGTCTTGAGGAAAAATTAATCACATCAATATTCACCGCATAAAAGGCTGCATTGGCGCTCATGGTACACCCTATCGCCAACGAAATAAATAGCATAGCCGTATCGATTTGATGCGTATAGTACTCGCGCAATCACAGAGAGTAAATTGCGAGAGGTTAGGTTGAGCCTTAGCTCAACGCGGCACCGCTGCGAGACTCAAGCCAGCAATTGCTTCACAGCAAGCCAATCTTGATACGCCTTTTTTTTGTCTCCTGGGTTACGTAAGAGGTAGGCGGGGTGATACGTTACAACAACGGGAATATCTCGATATTGTTGCGTGTGCGTCCGTAACTTGCTTAAGGATTGGGTTGTATTTAAGAGGTATTGCGCAGCAAAACGTCCCAATGCGACAATTAAACTTGGATTGATCAGAGTAATTTGTTGGGCCAGATAGGGACTACATTGCGCAATTTCGTCAGGCTGCGGATCACGATTATTCGGTGGGCGGCATTTTAGGACGTTTGCAATATAAGTGTGGTCATTGCTTAAGCCAATCCCTGCAATCATTCGATCTAATAAGCCGCCAGCTGCACCGACGAATGGCAATCCCTGCTGATCTTCATGAAAAGCGGGAACGATTTCCTTGTGCCTCCGGAAGGAGTCAACGTCACGGTCTCGACCCCGATCTCCAACTATAAACTGACGTTCGCTTATTCGGCGCCGACGGCCCAGATGCGCGCGAAAAAAGTTGGGACAGCCACCCGCGACAGCTCCGCGGTGGACACATTCGAACTGACCATGGAACT
>CAZBSX010000247.1:0-2700 GCA_964494305.1 uncultured Legionella sp.
GAGTGTCATTTTTAGTTCTGTATTAGTAACAAAACTTTTTATAGAATAAAAACCGAACCGGATTACCGGTTCGGGTGTTTTCGGACTTAGAGCGACGGAAACGCTGGATTAAGCAGCAATGCCTTTGATTTTAGCAGACAGGCGGCTCTTGATTCTGGATGCTTTGTTTTTATGAATAAGCCCTTTAGACGCAGCTTTGTCAATGATAGGTTGTGCCACGGCATATGCAGCGCGCGCACCTTCTTTATCACCTAGTTCAACGGCTTTAATAACATGCTTAACGAATGTGCGGTACATTGAGCGCGCACTGGTATTACGTTGTCGTAATTTAATATTTTGACGGGCACGTTTAATTGCCGACTTAATATTTGCCACAAAAAGTCTCCATAAATACAAAACAATACTACTTAGTCTGATCATGCCTAAGATGGATTTCTTTGTCAAGAAAAAAATTGTCAATACTTGCTGTTGCGGAATACGGAGCGAATGAATAAACTAACAAATTGAGTGTTGGTTCGGGGCGCAATGGGGTCAAAATGCCTATGTCCTACGCTGTATGTGTGGATACCGTACTATAAAACACGGCACGTTAGCAATCTGTTGCTGCATGATTAAGTGAATGAGGAATAGTCTTGAAGCAATCAAGTTTATTACGGTCGACGTCATTGGTGTCATTGATGACGTTTGTATCGCGAATCATGGGGTTTGTGCGAGACATGCTCATTGCACAAATGTTTGGTGCTGCTGCAGGGATGGACGCATTTTATGTCGCGTTTAAGATCCCCAATTTTATGCGCCGATTATTTGCTGAAGGTGCATTTGCTCAAGCGTTTGTCCCAGTATTAGCTGAATATCAACAAACTCGAAGTATCGAGGAGGTGCGCACTTTTCTAGCACGAATCGCGGGGATGTTGAGTACAGTATTGATGGCGGTGACTGTGATCGGTGTGGTTGCGGCGCCCATTGTGATTCGGATCTTTGCCCCTGGTTTTGGTGAGCATACAGAACGCTTTGCGTTAGCAAGCTCGATGCTGCAGTTGACCTTCCCATATCTGATGTTGATTTCTCTTACGGGGATGGCTGGCGCGATTTTAAACACGTATGGCTATTTTGGTGTGCCGGCATTTACTCCTGTCTTCTTAAACATCAGTATGATTTTGTGTGCATTGTATTTGAGTCCCTATTGTGCAATTCCTGTAGAAGCCTTAGCTTGGGGCGTCCTCATTGCGGGGATAGTCCAATTATTATTTCAAATACCATTTCTTTATCAGCGAAAATTATTGATTAAGCCGCAATTGCAACGCAAAGATGCGGGAGTGAGTAAGGTGCTGCGCTTAATGGTGCCGGCTTTGTTTGGGGTTTCGGTTGCACAAGTGAATTTGTTGATTGACACTATTTTTGCTTCTTTTCTGCAAGTGAGTTCGGTCACGTGGTTGTATTATACCGATCGCTTAGTCGATTTTCCGCTGGGTGTATTTGGTGTGGCGATTGCAACGGTTATTTTACCGCATTTGTCCCGGCGGCGTGCCGATGAGAGTACCGCGCATTTTTCACACGCATTGGATTGGGGGCTGCGGTTGCTGTTATTGATTGGCCTGCCTGCGGGGTTGGGTTTGGCAATATTTGCGATGCCAACGATTGCCGCATGTTTTGCTTATGGAAAATATACAGCCTGGGATGTTTTACAAACGCAAAAAAGTTTGATCACCTTAGGGATTGGAGTACCTGCATTTATGATGGTGAAAGTGCTGGCTTCTGGGTTTTATGCTTGTCAAAACATCAAAACACCCGTCAAAGTTGGGGCAGTGGCGATGGTAGTCAATTCCATTTTATGTCTTTTACTGATCAAACCTTTGGCGCATGCCGGATTAACCCTGGCATCTTCAATTGCTGGGTATGTGAATTGTGGGGTGTTGTTGTATTTATTGATTCGCCGCGGCATTTTTCAATTACAACCTGGATGGTGGCGTTTTCTCTTGCAATTATTGGTGGCTAATCTTGCTGTTGCGACTTACTTAATGCTCATGAGGGCTGATATAGCAACTTGGATGGCTATGACTCGGTTGACTCGACTAGGATGGTTATTGGGGCATGTCGCTGTCGCGGCCGCGATTTATGTCGTGAGTTTGGCGATGTGTGGTGTACGTGTCGGACAGTTTCGCGGAAAAATTAGGATGGAATCATGAAATCTCACCAGTTTTATCAAGCGATTGCAGGACAATCTATCCCTGTAACGGTTTTTAGTATTACGGACTATGAAGCGTATCAGAGCGCTTCTGAGCATGAGCGATGCATGTTAGCCGCTATGCAATTTAGTGCCAAACTTGGAGAAGTGGCATTACTTTGGGCGTCCAAAGGGGTATTAAGTAAAGTCTATATTGGTTCAGGTGAGGCCACAGATTTTTTGGCTATCGCCTCTGCGGTGTTGAAATTGCCAGTGGGAACGTATCACATTACGAATACAGTATCGGAACGTGCGGTTTTGATCTGGGCTTTGGCTCAGTATCATTTTGATCGATATCAAAAAATTCGGGCTATGCCACGTGTATTGGCGATTAATCCTAAATATTTGCACCAAGTCGTGACGCAAACCGATGCAATATTTACGGTCAGAGATTTGATTAACATGCCGGCAAATGTACTCAATCCAGAAGCCTTAGCGCAGATTGCTACAGAATTGGCGGAAAGCTTACACGCGCG
>CAZBSX010000248.1:0-2697 GCA_964494305.1 uncultured Legionella sp.
AGTATGCGGTATTTTACTGGAATCCAATCAACATACTGATGGCAATTTACAGATCATTGTCGGGATTGGTCTCAATGTGAATAGTGATTCGACGCAACAATCATCCATCCAAGCACCAGACAGACCTTGGTGTTCGTTATATGATATCACGCAACGCATTTTGGATCGCAATGTCCTGATTGCGCAATTATTGGTACACACGCAGCAAGCCATCTCACGCTTCAAAACCAATGGATTTGAGCCTTTTTTACCATTTTGGAACGCAGCGGACTATTTACGAGGCCAAACTATCCGAGTTCTACACGCAAATCATACGATTCAAGGGATTGCACAAGGGATTACACCCCAGGGCGAATTGCTCGTGATCGACGACAATCAGCAACAATGGCGTTTTGTCTCTGGAGAAACGTCCATAGACTATTCTTGTACGTTATAGGCCAAGGCCCAACGTACAATCCATGACAAACGCAAATTGGGCCATGCGGCCCAATTTGTGACAAATTTGGAGGATTTGGAACACTACGTATGGTGCAGGTCTGATTAGACAGTCGCAACTTCTTCGATATCAGTATCTTGTTTTTCTTGTTGAATACGTAAGTAAATTTCTTCACGGTGCACGGATACATCTTTAGGCGCATTGATACCTAATCGTACTTGATTACCTTTCACACCTAGTACAGTAATGTTAACATCATCACCAATAATCAGTGTTTCACCAATACGTCTCGTTAAAATCAACATGATACTTCTCCCTCATAAACAGCCACCGTACTACAACACCTTGGGGCTATAATTTCGTGTTCCTTAAAAAAAAACCGTTGCCGGAAATTCTACAGGAGATTTCTTAAGAGAATATTAAGGGGATTATAAATGAGCAAAATAATGATCGCAGGACTTATTTGTATCTATAAGGCATGCGTTTTTTTCAGAACATACGCCACGATGATGAGTGGGCAATATGCTATGAGCAACCCAAGGACACCATTCATATATCCTAATCCTACTGCGATGGCCCAAGGCCATAACCACAAAGTATTGAGTGCTACGACAGCAAGCGTCACTACAGTATGGGATTGAAAACGACGCGCCGCGTGCTGATATGCATGGCTCGAATGGGCAATATGTAACGGTTCGCGCCGCAGCATCCGCCCAATCAGGGTCACAGTGGCATCCACCATAAATACCCCAAGAAAAATCAGGAAAGCCCAAAATAACCTAGGTTGGGAATGTGCTGCTTGTAACGACCAAATCCCAAACAACAATCCTAAAAATGCACTACCCACATCGCCCATAAAAACTTTGGCTTTCGGAAAATTCCAGATTAGAAACCCAGCAACGACCGCACTCAACACCAACGGCAAGCCAAACACCTGCGCTTGACAACCTAACACCCAATACAGGATGCCCATACCAAGCGCCACCGTGAGAGCTTCAAACCCAGCAATCCCATTGATGCCATCCATAAAATTATATAGATTGAGCATCCAAACCAAATAAATAACACCTAAGCATGACGTCCAAGCATTAAAGTGCACGATCCAGTGGCCCAATGGGATGTCAGGCATCCCACCCAGACCCCACACGGCAAGGGCACTCAAAACCATCTGACAACCTAGTCGTATTCCAGCAGATAAAGCGTATTTATCATCCAAATAGCCCAGCACAGCAATACCGGCCATAACGCCAATAATGAGCCAAGACAAGGTGTGGTAATAGCTCATGATACTTAAGAAAATAGTCACAAAAATAATGCCACCACCGCGCGGAACTGGAATGCGGTGCGCAGAACGGTTATTCGGGACATCTAAAATTTGATGAGCAACTGCATAGTGTCTATACCATCCCGTTCCCAATAAGGATAGAAAAAAAATGGCAAAAATCAACAACATGCAACCTCTTTGTCGGTCAGGACAGTACTCAGTGCATCACAAATTGTATCTTGATCCTGCTCGGTTAGGTAAGGATGCATGGGTAAGCTCATGACGACTTGTGCAGCATGATCAGTATGCGGATAATTTGCGGAACTGGGATATAACGATTGCAGAATAGCTTGTCGATGCAAACCAATCGGATAATGTACAGCCGTTGGAATCCCTTGCGCTTGTAACGCTTGCTGGATTCGCTCTCGATTCGGAACTTGAATCGTATATTGGGCGAAAACACTCGTATTATGGGGGGCAATATAGGGCTTCATGACATCATCCGGTAGACACTCTGCATAGCGCTGAGCCACCTTAGTACGCATGACGATCTCAATCGGAAATAATTGCATTTTTTCTAGCAAGATTGCTGCTTGCAGCGTATCCATACGGCCATTAATACCAAGACGCGTATGAACATACCGTTTCGACTGGCCATGATTACGAATTTCTTCCATCCGTTGCGCCAAATCAGCATCTTGCGTAAAACACGCACCACCATCACCGTAACAACCCAAAGGTTTAGAAGGGAAAAAACTCGTACAAGCGATCGTAGTCAACGAACCCGATTTTTGCCCATGATACGTTGCACCAAAACTCTGTGCGGCATCCTCGATCACAGGAACTTGATGACGCTCTGCAATCGCATTGATTTCATTAAGGTCAGGACATTGCCCATATAAACTCACCGGCATTATCGCTTTGGTTTTCACAGTAATCGCTGCTTCTAAAGCATTCGGATTCAGGTTATAGGTTTTAGGATCGATGTCAACAAAAA
>CAZBSX010000249.1:0-2692 GCA_964494305.1 uncultured Legionella sp.
AAGAATTACAAAGTAACCCCAATCTGTTTGAGATAATGGACAAAGAAGAGCAACGTAGGTCTGCTGAAAATCAGAGAATGCAACCGTCATTGTTCATGAGAATCATGACCCATCGCGCAACGCCATATATGGGCGCCATTTTCCTTTTAGCGGGTGTCGCATTGCTGATGATGACCGCTCAAGCTGTTTTGGGTGTAAGCTTGGGGGTGGTGGGTGGTCTCATGTTGTTTGGATCCTATATGAGCAAAAATAGGCGCAATCCTTATTCTGAAATGGGGATAGGCAGATCATGGGCTATGATACATTAAACATATATCTGAGCAGGTCTCGATGAAACAATCGGTTGTCTGTAAGCAGTCGACGCTTGTCGATTACATCGCAAATATCACGCCAAGGTAAATTCTGGAATGCGTGATCAAGACCACCGTTTTGATAGAGCGTACGCCCTTTTGCAAGTGTTCCTGGCAGAATATCCCCACATTTTTTATGCGTGTTAAATAGATTGGACGGAACACGGTTGGACAAATAGCGTCGTGCGAGTAAGCGATTTTGTCCTTGTCGCCGTTTTTGGTTGGGCGGGAGTGCAAAACAAAATTCGACGAGTGGCGGGTACAGCAAAGGGTACTGATAAGTAAAACCTCGATACCGTGCGACCACAGCGCTATATTCAATCCGCATTCGAAGATGATGACTCAAAGGCCCTTGCAGCCAATCCTGATCACGCTCTTGTAGTGATTGGTAGGGTTTATGTTGAATCAAAGCGAGTTTTCGAGCTAGAGGTGATCGACAAGATTTTAGATAGCGCAAGACATAGTTTAGCTTAGGATGCCGAAGTAATAGCGTGTGCATGACTCGTTTCAATAGTGGTCGATCACCATCGCTGTATTGAAGCTCTTGCCATAATTTTTGATACCCAAGCATAGGACCACATGTACGTAATGGCGCTGCCGAAGAAACACCTTCATCACCACCAAAGCCTGAGAGTAAGATTTTAGCACCCTGGTGTTGTACTGCTTGATGAATATTGGCAGCGAACATAAAAAATAAATAAGGCGCCCCGCCACTAAACCACTGCTTATGTTGGTCTAGAACGCTGAGCACATCAAAATCATCGGCATTGACATACTGAATTGGGTACCTGGAAGGTAATGCTGCTAATAATTGTTCGCCATAACGACGTTCTTCGGTATTCTCCCCTACGTGCATAAAAAGATGAGCAGGAATATGAGTCGCGTTCAGTGCTGTGAGTAGCGCTGATGTATCTAGGCCGCCGCTAAATTCCATGGCAACGGAATCAGGGGCTGCGGCACACGCTGAGGTGACTGCTTGCTCTAATAAATATGCAAAATGAGCGTCATACTCCTCATCGGTGGCGTAATGAATAAAGGGTGTCCCTGGGGTTAATGTCCAGAATGAATGGCGGCGTACGATGCCTTGCGGTATCCGGAGCGTGAGAACATGTCCAGGAGTGACTCGGTAGATCTGTTGATAAAATGTATTATCCGTATATTCCAAATTGGCTGTACAAATATTTATGAGGACATCTGCAATTTGTTGTTCGTCCTGCTGAGGATTAGGAAGTACTGCCAAAATATCTGCAAGATTCGAGCCCCAACACAATCGATTGGAGCCATTGGAACTTAGGGTATAATAAAAAGGTTCAAGCCCAAACTGATCTCTGATCAAGAAATAGTCGTCGTTTAGCGTATCAATCAGCAAACATGCAAACGGCTGGTGTAACTCTTTTAAGCTAAGATCTTGGATCCGGAGATTTTTAGACTGGATGAGTTGTTGTTTGAGATAGGCATTGATTGAGGGATCAGGAGAATACAGTACATAATGTTGATGTACTGTCTTAGCCCAATGACTGACATTGAGAAGATTATTCGTCTTCATGGAACCGTTGCTGGATTAGATTAACGAGTGCGTGTGCCATGTCTTCTTCGTCTGGCCCGTCCATCTGCAACGTGAGGACACTACCTTGTTTGGCAGCAAGCATCATGACCCCCATGATGCTTTTACCATTGATGGTTTGCTGATCTTTGCTCACATCGAGTTTGCTTTGAAAGCGCGCTGCGGTTGAGACAAATTTTGCAGATGCACGGGCATGTAGGCCGAGCTTGTTAATGATGGTGATCTGAATTTGTTTCATTGATTTTGTTTCTCTTTATGTTTCAGGAGTTGTTTCTCTAGTTTATCGATCAATTGATCAATCGATTGATACATGTCTGTTGTATGAGCAGTCGCGTGGCCTTCAAAATTATTGACGGTAATAGTACCTTCAGCAATTTGCTGTTCGCGTTCAATGGTTAATACGACCGACATTGCAATGACGTGTGGAAAATGATGCTTCAATTTCTCTGATTTTTTATGAACATAAGCGTTTAAGGCTGCAGTAAGCTCAATATTGTGTCCACTGATTTGAATATTCATCGTCGCCCCTTCAATATGTATGATTATCATTCTAAGGGATTCGAGCATAAATGCCTACAGGAAGATCACAGATACTGATTCAAATTTTAGATGTGCTTGCTCTGATAATCTTGTCTGCCGTCGACTTATGTGATCATATATGTCGACGTTGACATGAATGGCTAGGAAAAGATGGCGAAATTATATGGGGTTTGCTCTCCTTTTTTATTGATGTTAGGGAGCAATGTTTTGGCTGAACATGTATCGTCTAGACCAATAG
>CAZBSX010000250.1:0-2685 GCA_964494305.1 uncultured Legionella sp.
TCATCACCAGTGTGGGTTTAATGTACCATGATTACCAAAAAGTTGTCTTGAACACTACTTTGGTGACTTTCGCCGCCATGACCGATGCCGAAATCTACCATTATCTCGCCATGGAAACCTATCAAGACAAAGCGGGCGGTTATGGCATTCAAAGCTATATTGGCCAGTTTATTTCTCGAATTGAGGGCTGTTTTTATTCCGTCATGGGGTTGCCTTTGAACACCGTGCGTGAATTATTGCAAGATTTCAATCGGAGACGATGAATACCTAATAGAGCGTGCACTCATCGCATAATTATGATGACTGATCTGATGACAGGCCCTGGCGTTAAAGGTCAAAATTTTAGCATAATTTAAAATGAAAATATAACCCATTGTTTTATGATGTTTGAATGTCTGGAACCAGTTTAGGTGGTTTTAACCAACGCACAAGCAAGAGTGCAGATAAACTTTGTATCACACTCATCAATACCGTTGGCACGGCCGTTTCCATGCTAAAAAACGTTGTGCAAATTGAAATGGCAACCACGCCATCAAACATACCATAATCAAAAGCAACTGCTGCGACAGACACTTTTTCCCAACCTAAGAGGCTGGCAAAACTAGAACCCATTGCATAGCCTGACAGATTTAAAATCAACACGGCAAGTATGAGCATGGTGGGAACTTTAACAAGTGCAGCTTGATTTAGTGCACAAATACAAGCGATCACCAGACCAATGACAATAATGGCCAGAGTAGGCATCCAAATTTTAATTTTTTCAATTATTGGCAATTTAAGGGTATTTAAGATGATTCCAGCGACGACAGGTAGAAAAACCAAACTGACCACATGAAAAAGTATTCCCCAGAAGTTAATATGTATTTCGTGGTGAAAAAACCCAAAAATGAGCAAAGGGGTCAACAAAGGGCACAATATAGTTGTGCCGAATGTCAATAAAACCGTCATGGCTACGTTTGAACCTGATAAATAAGCCATCACATTCGCAGACGCACCTCCGGGAGCCGCACTTAAAATTACCAACCCCAGGGTGTCTACCGGAGTCAGGTGACAGAGTTTCGCAAGAAAAAATGCTGTAAACGGCATGACTATATAACGCAATACGATCAGGCTGAGTATACTTTTGGGTCTGTATAAGATAGGTTTTAAAGATGATGTGGAAACATTCAGCCCGATGCTAAAAATGATGATACCCAACGCAATGGGTATCCATAGTTTTAAACCAATAAATAGTTGTGGGCAGCTTAAACTTAAACATAAACATAGCACAATAATTGGCAAGAATAGTTGTTCAATTTTTTGATTCATACGCTACTCTTAAAAAAATTTGTTCACTTTCATCATAAACAAAGCTTATGGGCAAGTCATCCCGAAAATCTCCCAGCAATGGTAGGGACTTCTCAAAAACACGATTCTTTTATTTTTAATGATGTTACTAGAGACTATGAGGTAAAGGTCATTATCTATTCGTGGAATAATCTGACAATGCTGATTCTGAAGCCTATCGGTAAAAACCATTATTGCGCTTAATAGATTTTAGACTATAGTTAACATTGCGTCCATAATCTTAACGAGGAATATATGTTAAGTACTATTCTGCTTATTGTATTGATTTTATTTTTAATAGGGGGATTGCCTACTTGGTCTTATAGTAGGAATTGGGGATACGGTCCAATGGGTTTAATTGGCACTATTTTAGTGATTTATTTGATCTTAATTTTGATTGGAAATGTAGAAGTTGCTTTTTACCACCGCCCTGTACTCACTCCGTAGCCGCTTTCTTTGAGCAATCCAGCGTTCATATTCTGGATTGCTCAAAGAGTTCGTTACTGATTTTTTGTCCCTCTTTTCCCAGTATAGGGATTAATATTCTTTTTTGTAGACCAATTGTCGTAGGGATTGTTATTGGGTTGATTTCTTTCGTGCGGTTGCATACGAGTACCATCACTGAGGTGGTAATCACCAATCTCATCCGCATAAGCTACTGAAACAAACGTGCAAGCTACAGCCAAAAGAGTGGTTCGCTTAAAAGTCATGATGTTTCCGGGTTTTTTAACCAGACTTAAGCAAAAATATAGAACTACTTTAGGACTTATGCAAATATGCTTGACATGTTTCATTGTATTTTTCGAAAAGATCTGCTCGGATATCGGGCGTTATTCTCTATTGGTTGATGGACAGCGTCCCTTAAATAGTGCTACACAGCCAGTCCTTTTTTTATATCGGCATCAATATATATTGTGATCAAAGTCAAGATTCTCGGGCAGTCGCGACTCGGAAAAATTAGTGTTACAATCTGGCACCCAGCAGTATGTTGTTTTGAACCAATATGCTTATATAGGGTTGTATTGTGTTGTCCGTGTTGTGCACGTCCAATTGTATTGGAAAGCCTGATCTGACACTACGCATCCCACTTGAACTCAGGGTTCAAACACGCCAACTGTTGGGTTTTATTCGCGATACTTTACAGATTGTAAATCGCTGCATAGCAGTATAAACTCTCTTTTAAAATGAGGCCAATGACGGGTCGGTCCAGCCTCACGAGTCTATCTAAGGAATCGTACATGAGCGCACATATTAAAGTGGTTAGTGATAGCAGTTTTGATCAAGATGTTATTTCAGCAAGAAAACCCGTTTTGGTTGATTTTTTGGCAGAATGGTGTGGTCCTTGTCGCTCATTGGGGC
>CAZBSX010000251.1:0-2658 GCA_964494305.1 uncultured Legionella sp.
AGCATCTGGCAAGAATGTAATGCGTTCACAAGTCTAGTGATAAGCGTATCGTCATGCGTATTAAATTGATGTGAAATCATATTTAAACCTGAGAAACACGGAATTTTTTTCCGCGTGTGGTATGGGTTGCAATCCGGTTCTGTGGTTCAATATTTTGGCCGCAAACTACAACATTTCCAAACTTTTCCAGACTCACACGGCCACCATATTGTTCAATAACATCAATATTTGGATAAATTTGGACTGACGATGGCACATAACGTGCCGCAAAACCCATCCGCATCTCGTTAGTCTTACCTGCGTGAGGGTGAGATGCGTGCATTAAAGTAGACCAAAAAATAATAAATTGGCCCGGCAGCATCACCATAGAAATAGCAGCGTCTTCATTTGGCTTCCAATTAGGGTCAACCTGTAGCTCACGATAATCATAACCAAAGAAACCTCGTTTTATTCCCTCTTTTTCGAGACCATTAATTTGCTCAGGATTGTAGTGCATGCTTTTTGTTTCGTCGTAAAACATTGTTTGATGTGTGCCAGGAATAAATTGCAAACAACCATTATCGACGTTTGCTTCTGTAAATGCCGTCCAAACCGTAATTGTCCCTCCGAATGATGCGTCCTTCGGCCAGATAATTTGAGGACTGCCAGAAGCATTAGCAAACGTGTCAGCCTGATGCCAATCAGTTCCTTCATCTCCTGGTAATTTTGGAAAAAATTCTGTACGCCAACATAAGACATCGGGGCCTAATATACTAGACAGTCGATCTGCGATTTCTTTTCTACAGATATGCTCAGATAAAAAATCATCATCGAGATGACGATCATAATTTGCAATATTAGTGTTTCCTGAGATTGCAGAATTGGGTTGATAAACTGCGTGACTTCGATCCAATAATCGAAGGCGTGTCTGTCTCCATAATGCTTTCATTTCATCAGGACTGTACAGAGTAAATGGTCCCAAGTACCCTTGTTCGTGAAATTTCTTCAATTCTTCTGACGTAAGATTAAAACAATTATTTGAATGTGCCATGAATAAGCTCCTAGGTAATACAGTCAAGTGTATTTAAACGACACTCATTGATCGCCTCTACTAATACCGATACATTTGCTCCACGACTCAGAACGGTTGTACTAATTTCTGTTGCGTAAAAATCATTAACATATTTCAGCATCTGAATCAGCGAAAATGAGGTACCGCCGAGATCAAAAAAATCTTGATCGTCACTGATATTTGTAACCCCGAGTACTCTCGACCATATACCTCGAATATGTTCATTTATTGATAAGTCAGCATGGTGGCGCTCTTGTGCGCCACCTTCTTTCGGTAAGGCAGCCTGTTGGAAATGTTTTAGTACATTTTTATCCAACTTTCCATTAACAGTAATTGGAATTTCACTTATAAATAAATAAGAAGACGGCACCATAAAACTGGGTAAGTTTTGAGATAAAGTTTCTTTTAATTTCGTTACCAAACAGGCGCCATCAAGATGAGTGATGCTTTTGATCACTAAATATGCGACCAACCGATTATCTCCATTACCAAAATCCGCATCAATCACGACACAGTCTTGAATGCTTAGGTCTTTCTTTATTAAGGACTCTATTTCACGTGGTTCTATTCTATACCCTCGAACTTTTAATTGATCATCAGCTCGCTCAATATAAGCAAACTCATTTGGGCCCGTTTGCACTCCAATATCTCCCGAATTATACCAAACTTGATCTTTTCCAAACTTATTAAGGCGTAAAACAAAATGCTCGCTTGTAAGATTAGGGCGATTTACGTAGCCGCGCGAAAGACCAGGGCCAGCAATGTACATAATCCCTTTCTGTCCTGCAGGTAATGAATTTCCCATTTCATCAACAACATCAATACAAGTATCAGGTAATGGACTACCTATTGGGCTCAAAACACTATCAAATAGATCAGATTGAATTAATCGTTTCCATGTGACATGTACAGTAGCTTCAGTAATCCCATACATATTAATCAAACTCGGGCGCGTTATTCCATATTGATTAACCCAAGGTCTTAACCAACTACAATCTAATCGTTCTCCACCGAATACTACGTAACGCAAAGCAACTAACTTTTGTGATTCCTTTTCAGATGCCGCGATAAGATTACGAAATGAAGAGGGAGTTTGATTAAGAACAGTCACCTTACTATCAACTAAAAGACGATAAAAAGCTCGTGGATCCTTGGTCGTTTCTTTCGGTACCATCACCAGACACCCACCAAACAGCAGAGCACCCCAAACTTCCCAAACCGAAAAGTCGAAGGCTATAGAATGGAAATTGCACCAAACATCGTTCTCATTAAATCCAAACACATCATTTGTTGTCGTAAAAAGCCTTATTGCATTGTTATGCTCGACCATGACCCCTTTAGGTTTTCCCGTTGACCCTGACGTGTAGTAAACACATGCCAACTGGTCTGACCGCTTTTCTAATTCTATATCCACTGACGAAAATTGAACAAGTGCTTGTTCGTTTTTATCAAGTACAATGTGCTTTATACCGTCCAAGTCAAATTTTTGAATATAACGAGCATCGTCAAGAAGCGCTATTTTTACGCCAGCATCTCGAAGCATGAACGTTACACGCTCTGCAGGCAATTCAGGGTCAAGTGGTAAGTAGGCACAATTAGCTTTGAAA
>CAZBSX010000252.1:0-2647 GCA_964494305.1 uncultured Legionella sp.
CCACATAAATAAAGCCACTACTTTGTACCAATGCATTATATGCGATCGAAACCAAAGCTTCGGTTTTACCACTACCTGTCGATCCGAAAATAAGCGCGTGCGTCCGCATATCTTCGTTAGCAAACCAGATTTCTTTGTTGGTTTGTTTTTCATTACCAAAAAAAGCAATCCCCCGTGCCATATAAGGTAATTTGATGCCTGGTTTTAAATCATTGTAATCTTTCACTTTTGCAATTTGGGGTAAGCGAAACGGCAATTTATGTTCGCGTGTCACGGCATACCAAAACATCGCAATACTTAAAATAAAAAAGATGATCGTTGCTTGGGGCAGGTAATACACACCAACCGCACTAGAAATTAAAACCACACTCACATTGACCGGACTTGCAAAAAATGCGACAAACCGCTGACCTAGCGTTCGCGTGTCGCGCAGCAAGCGACTCGGATCGAGTTCATTTCTGGATTCTACCCCTCTGATCATGGTTGGAGCTCCTGCAATTCCTTCGGCGATAATTTGACTTCTTTGATTGCAATTTCCAAAGCTTTAATTGCTTCATCAATCATCGGAGCACGTGACCCACGGCCCATAGATTTTTCAGCTTTCCAGTGAGCAAATGGCCCCGCAACTTCCGCATAGGGCGTCTGTCGTCCAACACAATTACACATATACCATAAGCGTCGATCAGTGGGTTTCAACCATAGAAACTCTGAGCTAGGCACGACGCCATCCTGCCGTGCGCCTTCGAGTAAGGACGCCATCACAGTCAAAAGATAAGCATGTCGGCCTTTCACGGGCCAATTCTGAGTTAGCATGTTTTTTCAATACAGCATCAATATCGCCTGGATCTAAGCGTCCAGCTACATAAGATTGATCCAAATTTTTTAATATTGTGCTTGCTGTTGCTTTATCACGATTGATCCGCGCTAAAAATACCGCAGCCAGGGCTCGTACATGCAATGGACAACGTTCAAATCCATCCCAAGCAGGTCCTAATTGTAACGTAAAAATACGTTTTGCATCACCGCGCTTTAATCCTGCTGTCAATTCCTGACCTGGGTTTGAATTATCGAGTAACGCATCCGATTTTTTTAATAACTGATATTTGCGCGCAAATTCCATTGGCGTCATGGCCATCGCCCAGGGGCCTTTATTGACATCAGCGCTGATCAAATCTTCTTTGACTACGGGCATAATCGCAGGCCAATTTGCTTGCTCTTGCTCGCGCAATGTATTCATTGTATGTTTTTTACGAAATTTCATCGTCACATCTGAACGGTACAACAGCAGGCCAAACACTAACATCATCACGATAATGGGATATCGACTATAACTTCCGATATGTCCAGTAAATTGCATCAAGTCTGCCCAACTCACCAAAGCTGGATCTAAGGTTTGCATCAACAGAACGTCATTATTTAAATCAGGATCATGGACAAAATAATTAATCCATTTGGCTTGAATAATATTAAATGCAAAAATAAAAGAAACAATGTATTGACGCGCGGTAATCCAGATCACGTAACCGGCAAGCATGACCAGTGCCGAAATCCAGGCTCCCGCCATTGAATGATCGCCGGATTGTTGTTGTGCTTGTTGGGCCATCCGTTTTCCCCCATGACAATATTGTTAGTATATACGGATTATATAAATAATACAGAGGTCTACTTTATTTGTTACAATATCCTATAAAAAAATTGACAAACGCCTATTATTGCTTCATAATTGAGCAATTTATTTTTATAACTGGGGTATGCGATGATAAATAAACTCTTTTATTCTGCTTTTTTCACTCTATTTATACTCAGTATAACTCCAACTCAAGCTGTAGCTGAACCGCTCAATCTGGGTTTATTAAAAAAGGAACTCGTAACCTATCACGATTCTGGTGTGTATTTACAAGAAATCCAACACGTCATCCAACAAGCCACACAATATATTCAGCAAGAAGCAGAAACCAACGCGCGCAGTGCGCATCCTGAAAAACTGGCGATTGTTTTGGATATTGATGAAACAAGCTTGTCCAATTTTTCTAATATGAAACAAATCGATTTTGCTAACTTACCTGCGACAATTACTCAGCAGCTGTTAGCAGCTGACGAACCCGCAATCCAACCCACACTCGACTTATACCAGTACGCATTACAACATAATATTGCAGTATTCTTTGTAACCGGCCGGGATCAATCGTTAGCAACCGCCACGGCACAGAACTTGCGAGCCGCTGGCTATGAGACTTGGGCTGGCTTAGAATTACGGCACGATACCACCCCGACGATTCCGTATAAAACGGCAGCACGCGCAAAGATAACCCAACAAGGCTACACCATCATTGCGTCGATTGGCGATCAAGAATCAGATCTCATCGGCGGATACGCAAAGAAAACGTTTAAATTACCCAATCCTTTTTATTATTTACCGTAAAGTTCGAATCCCCGCAACATCGACCGCGGGGCCCACACGATTATATTCATCGCAGTCTATTGCAGCAGGGCCCCGTGGTCACGCCACGGGGATTCGATGCTTATCACACCGTACAGCTCGCCACTTCATCATGATGCACCGGCCCATTCGTGGGTACAGCTGCCGGTTTAAATAAATACGACAAGACCAAACCGACACCGCCAATCACTGCACTCTCAGTCGCAA
>CAZBSX010000253.1:0-2645 GCA_964494305.1 uncultured Legionella sp.
CCTAGATGAATTACCCGAATTTCAACGTAAGGTCATAGAAACGTTGCGCGAACCGCTCGAATCGGGCCATATTTGTATTTCGCGTGCTGCCATGCAAATCGAATTTCCTGCTCGATTCCAATTGATTGCTGCAATGAATCCTTGTCCATGCGGACAATTAGGCAATCCACAGGCTGAATGCTTTTGCAGCCAAGATACTATTCGCCGGTACCAACAAAAACTGTCCGCACCGTTTTTGGATCGCATTGATTTGCATATTAATGTTCCAATGTTACCGCTAGAAACACTCATTACGGCACCCCAGGGCACTGCCAAAGAAAGTCCTGGTTTGAGAATAGAGGTCGCGAAAATTCGTGATCTTCAATTCCAACGCCAAGGATGTATCAATGCCGCGCTCAGTACGGCAGACTGTGAAAAATTTTGTGCAATAAGTGACACAGAGCAAGAATTTCTCAGTACGACATTAACTCAACTCAAATTATCAGCACGTGCATTTTACCGCTTATTGAAGGTCGCAAGAACCATCGCTGATATGCGACAGGCACCTCAAATCGAACGTAATGATCTACGCCAAGCACTCACATTTAAAGCGCTCTTTCCTCCTTCAGGGTAACTAAAATGACCAGGGCTGCAGCATTCATCTGTGCTTTTGCAGTGATGCAAGTAGCTCGTGTCACGATTGTGCCTGACTCAACCTCGCTTAGCCTATGTATTCTATGACTCCAAACGATGACTCAGCACTTGTAAGATAGCGTGTTCTTCTTTGGGGCTTAACGTATGCGATTGCACTAAGTCACAGCCAAAGTCCACCCATTGCTGGAGTTTTTCTTCTTCGCTTAATTCTGTATTATCATAAATTTCTCGATAACGTTGGTGTAACAGCATGTTAGCTGCTTCCAACTCTGGCGTTGTAACTATCCACTCAGCTCGCGGTACATCTTGTTCTTCCGTAATTTTCTTAAGTTTGGTTTGTAAATCTTGTACAAATTGAGGCGGTTCTACTTTTTCAGGATCAACGCTCAAATATACATCATGCGTACAATACAGTGCCAATACAGCCGCGAATAGATTCGGATCTAGGGCAGACAGCACATACGCTGGCTTATTCAAGGTTACATGAGAATCTCGGCTCAATGTAAAGAGCGGTCGAGATAAAGTCGCGACAATACGCGAAGAATCGCCCAAAAAAACATTGTGGGTTGTTTCAAAAGATAATAAATCTGAAGCCCCTGCAAACAATTTCGCGTGTTCATCCACAGAACGAAGCTCAAAGCGCAAAAAAGATACAATACCAAAATCACTATACATCCATAATTTAGCAATTACCGTTTGATTGTCATCATACACAGCAAATTCATATTGATTGCTTATCGGTCTCAGAATCAAGTCAGTCAATTTCAAGGTGATTCGGCGCTGATTGTCGTCGTCAAAAAACTCAAAGGTACCCAATGCATTGGGTTTTAGTCGTAATGAACCTATTTTTTTCCCCTGCGCTGTCAAGTCAAAACACCCGCCCATACGGCATGATTGCTCTTTAATGTCAAAAGAAGCAGGCCAATCTTGTAGAGATAACGCAAAACCAGGAGTAATACTACCGCCTAATAAGAGAAGACCGAATACAATATTACGCATCGTTCACAACACTCCAATGATTACAATTAAAAATGAGCAGGGTCAGTTAATCATACACGGATCAAACACAAAGCGCTTCAAGAATAGCCATACGCACGAATACCCCGTTTTTGACCTGCTCCAAAATCGCTGAGCGTGGGCCATCGGCTACATCACTATCTATCTCGACCCCACGATTGAGTGGACCTGGATGCATCACCATCACATCCGGTTTTGCCCACGCCAAACTGGTTTTAGTGATGGCATATGCAGCATGATAAGCCTTTAAATCTAAAGTTTCGTCCGCTTTTAAGCGTTCTTGTTGTACTCGTAACGCAATAACAACATCTGCATCTTGAACGCCTTCTTTTAAAGATGAAGTGACCGCGCCATATAAAGGTGACGCGTGAGGATGCCAGATTTCTGGTGCGACCAACACTAAATTACCAACACCCATCAACGCACAGAGGCTCTGTAACGAACTGGCAACGCGTGAATGCAAGATATCACCTACAATCGCAACTTTTACTTGAGCCAGATCCGGCTTATGTTGAATGATAGTCATCAGATCCAATAACGCTTGGCTAGGGTGTTCATGCACACCATCACCCGCATTGATCACATGCAAGCCTGGCAACACTGTCCCTGCCATCGATTGAGGCAACCCATTTTGACTATGGCGAATCACAAACAAGTGAATCCCCATCGCAAACAAAGTGTGAATGGTATCCTCTATGATTTCACCTTTGGTTTCAGAAGATTGCGCAAAATCCATATTCACGACACGTATCCCTAAATTTTTCGCCGCCATCTCGAAACTAATTCGAGTGCGAGTCGACGGTTCGTAAAATAAATTGGCTAGTGTCATTTCAGAAAACTGGGGATAGTGCGCTTGTAATTTAAATTCAATTGCGCGGTCAACCAAACGAGTCACATCTGCGTGAGTTAATTGACTAATTTCTAAGAAATGCTTCATGGGATTTCGGTGTCCTGCAACCATTGCTCAAGAATAATACATGCAGCAACGCTGTCCA
>CAZBSX010000254.1:0-2624 GCA_964494305.1 uncultured Legionella sp.
CAGGTTTTTAGCATTGCTCAACACCGTATGAGGTAATGGCTCAACACCTGCAATTAATCCAACGACATGCTCATCGAGCAATCGGGTAATCTCAGCCTGAGTACATTTGCGTCCAAAAGGATTCATCACAATTTGGTAACCCTGTTTCTCTAAATTGCGAATGGCGCTATCTTGTGAAGGCAGATGAAATGATGACGTGGATATGAGTATTTTATTCACCCTGCATTGTCCTTATATCTATATTTGCCATTCGACAAGATGAGTCCAATATCCGGATATCCAAACTATATGCTAAGAATTTGAATCCCTCTTGGATCGTTTGCAACAGGTGAGGAACATCTGGCTCAATCAAATGAATCCCCCCTGGTTTTTGTAAGGTTTGTCCGACCGATTTGACATGAGCGATCGCACGCAATACATCAGGATGTTGGAGTTCTCCAGCTAATCCCATCGATGCCGACAAATCATAAGGCCCTATGATGTAGCCATCAACACCGGGCAACGACAAAATGCCGTCTGCGTGTTCAACTGCCTGAATATGCTCTATTTGCACAATGATAGTACACCCAGAAGATTCTAACCATGCTTTATAGGCCGGAAAATCCACACCATACCCTTGTCCTCTGGCCAAACCAACACCTCGAGCCCCCTTAGGCGGATAATAAGCAGCTGCAATTGCCTTTTCAGCATCGGCCGTGGCATTCACCATCGGAACGATAATGCCATACGCACCCGCATCCAATACGCGTTTAATTTGATCTGGATTATTGGACGTTAATCGCACCAAAGGTGCTACCCCACATAAACTAATCACTCGGATCAAATCTTCTGCTTCACGAATCGTGATCACGCTATGCTCAAGATCGATCGTCAACCATTGAAACCCAGATTTTGCCATGATTTCAGCGATTGCAGGATGAGCAAGCGTAATCCAAGATCCCACCAACAATTGTCCAGATTTTAATTCGTGCTTAAATTGCGTTGCTTTAGATAAGTTCATTGATTTCTCTGGTTACATCACTACGATTTATGGAAGGATGATGGTGCCAATATGCTTTAATTGCATTGGCAACAATTTGAGGATGTGATAGGTCCTCCGTTGCATCCACCGTAATATAATCCCTGACATAGGCTTGGTACAACGTCTCATCGATCGCATAATCAATGTGCGTTTTCGAGATATCCGTACTGATATTGATAGGGTGACGCCCAAAAAGTTCGGCAACATCTTGAATATACCGCCCATAATCATAATCATGAGAATCGTTCAGTTCATCCGTTGTGATAAATAATACCGGTTTTCGATACAATGCCGCAAAAGACAATGAGGTACTAAACGTTGCTAAGACAAGGTCTGCAGTACGTACGAGCTCTGCTGTTTTTCCCTGAACTATTAACCGTCCACCAAAATAGTTTTTTCCATGGCTTGCATAATTTGCACGTGGATGAGCCGCAATCATGATCCTCAAGTGATGCTGCTGTTCTAAAAAAGCAAAAAAACGATTTAAGTCGGCATAATACATCTGAGCAGTAACCGGTACTTTAGTTTTTGAAAACAGCGTATCCGTATGATGCGGCAAAAAATTATCTAAAAATACCGCCGTCTTACCGTCACCCAATAGAGCGACATCTACTGCTGGTTGGGTGTGTTGCAACCGCAAATAAATATCATAATCCAAAGCATGAGATTGAATCATTGCAGTGTCTGCTGTAACACCCGGTCTCGTGCTATTGCATTTTAACCCTTCGGTAATCACCATGGCAGCTGGAGCAACGCCCATATAGGATACAGGCAAGCGGGTGATGATATAATTCATCAGTTTTTTAACATTAAAAATCTTACTTAAGGTCTGCAATCGATTATTGAGCGTCCGTACAAAGAATATAGGCGGACTGCCACACACCGGTGTTAAAATATACGCGATCCTCAATTGCGACAAAGCACGGTAAATTCGCAATGTATTCAAAGTGTAACCCTGGGGATCGATAACAATCGTTTGGTCGGGACAAGCTTTTAATGCAGTAATCACATCCTGTTTCGATTTAAAAACACGTAGCCTGTCCCACTCAATGGGATCGACCGCGGTCGGGTGTCCCTGTAAATCTGGAAACACTGCTTGCATGATATCCCAAACATACACATCAAAACCGTTCTGGATGAAAACATCTATGCCATAACGCTCATAATCTCGCTTACAAAATGGAGCCGTAATAAAAAGAATAACCCGGATCATGATTCATCCTGGTATTTATCATCCAACGCTCCAGGCACTTTAACTACCACAGTAACCGTGTCTTCTAGCGCTTCAAAAGCTGTTTTCTCAAAAGGTTGAATGACAATAATATCACCAGCAACAAACTCTTGATTCAACATCATCACACGGCCTTGCTGAATCACCGTGATTTCGGTGGCAATTTTATGGTAATGCTCCGCTTCATAATCACCTTTTTGATAAGTTTTTATTGCGACCTCACAGGCAGATGTTTTAAACGCACTTGGCTCGAACTCGCCAACGAACCATCCCTTAATCATGGCCTCTAAGCGCAACGGGTTCATGCCATACCACTCAGAGCAAGTTCCAATGCTCGCAATTGTTGGGGCGACTTCACTGGATGGTCATTCG